>JANPGL010000389.1:0-18862 GCA_031423915.1 Actinomycetes bacterium
CTCGACGATGCGCATGGCGCGGCCGCCGAGCACGTAGCTCGGGCGCATCAGCACCGGGTAGCCGATCTCGGTGGCGATGGCCTCGGCCTCGGCCAGCGTGACGGCCGTGCCGCCGGGCGGTTGCGGGATGCGCAGATCCGTGCAGAGCGCGTTCCACTTCTCCCGGTCCTCGGCCAGGTCGATGGAGTGCGGGCTCGTCCCGGCGATGAGATCGACGGGCAGCTGGCCGGCCAGCTTCAGCGGTGTCTGACCGCCGAGCGACACGATCACCTTCGGGAGCACGCCACCCGCCGCGGCGGCCTCGGCCTCGATCACGTTGAGGACGTCCTCGCGCGTCAGCGGCTCGAAGTACAAGCGGTCGCTCGTGTCGTAGTCGGTGGACACGGTCTCCGGGTTGCAGTTGACCATCACGGTCTCGTAGCCGGCGTCGCGCAGCGAGAAGCTGGCATGCACGCAGCAGTAGTCGAACTCGATGCCCTGCCCGATGCGGTTCGGCCCGGAGCCGAGGATGATCACTCGCGGCTTGTCGCTCGGGCGCACCTCGTCGGTGTCCTCGTAGGTCGAGTAGTGGTAGGGCGTCTCGGTGCGAACTCGGCGGCGCACGTGTCGACCGTCTTGAACGTGGCCTTCACCCCGGCCGCGAGCCGGGCGGTGCGCACCTCGGGCTCGCTGCAGCCCCACAGGTAGCCCAGCTGAGCGTCCGAGAACCCGAGCCGCTTGGCCCGGCGCCAGCGCGTACGGTCCATGCCCGCCAGCCCGGTGGCCTCCAGCTCGGTGCGCTCGCCGCTGATCTCGAGCATCTGGTGCAGGAACCAGGGATCGATCTTGGTGCTCTCGTGCACACGCTCGGGCGAGATCCCGCGCCGCAGCGCCGCCTCCACCTGGAACGGCCGATCGGGCGTGGGGATGCCGGACTGGGCCAGCAGCGCCTCGTCGTCGAGCGCGTCCCACTGCTTCTCGACCGGATCGGCGTTCAGGCCGAGCCGGCCCGTCTCGAGCGAGCGCAGACCCTTCTGGAAGCTCTCGGCGAACGTGCGGCCGATGGCCATGGCCTCGCCGACGGACTGCATCTGGGTGCCCAGCACGCCGGAGGTGCCGGGCAGCTTCTCGAACGCCCAGCGGGGCACCTTGGTGACGACGTAGTCGATCGACGGTTCGAAGCTGGCCGGCGTGGCCCGCGTGATGTCGTTGGGGATCTCGTCGAGCGTGTAGCCGACGGCGAGGCGGGCGGCGATCTTGGCGATCGGGAAGCCCGTGGCCTTGGACGCCAGCGCGGACGAGCGCGACACGCGCGGGTTCATCTCGATGACGACCTGGTCGCCGTTCGCCGGGTTCACGGCGAACTGCACGTTCGACCCGCCGGTCTCCACGCCGACGCGCCGGATGCAGGCGAACGCCGCGTCGCGCATCACCTGGTACTCGACGTCGCTCAGGGTCTGGGCGGGCGCCACCGTGATCGAGTCTCCGGTGTGCACGCCCATCGGATCGAAGTTCTCGATCGAACAGATGATCACGCAGTTGTCGGCCCGGTCGCGCATGACCTCGAGCTCGTACTCCTTCCACCCGGCGATGGACCGTTCGATGAGGATCTCGGAGATGGGGCTGGCGTGCAGGCCGTTCGAGGCGACCACCTCGAACTCCTCGATCGTCGACGCGATGCCGGTGCCGCGGCCGCCGAGGATGTAGGCGGGGCGGATGATGATGGGCAGGCCCATCTCGGCCACGACGGCGCGGGCCTCGTCCATGGTGCGGGCGACGCCCGAGGCCGGCACCTTGAGGCCGATCTCGATCATGGCCTGCTTGAACAGGCCCCGGTCCTCGGCCGTCTCGATGGCCTTGGCGTTGGCGCCGATCAGCTCCGGCGTGCCGGGCACGCCCACCAGGCCGCGGTGGTACAGGTCCATGGCGAGGTTGAGCCCGGTCTGGCCGCCGAGGGTCGGCAGCACCGCGTCGGGGTTCTCCCGCTCGATGATGGCGGCGAGCACATCGGGCGTGAGCGGCTCGACGTACGTCCGGTCGGCGAAGTCGGGGTCCGTCATGATCGTGGCGGGGTTCGAGTTGGCCAGGATCACCCGGTAGCCCTCGCTGCGAAGCACGCGGCACGCCTGGGTGCCCGAGTAGTCGAACTCGCAGGCCTGCCCGATGACGATGGGCCCGGAGCCGATCAGCAGGATCGACTCGATGTCGGTGCGCTTGGGCATCTCAGCTCCCCCGCGCCATGAGCTCGTCGAACTGGCCGAACAGGTAGCGGGCGTCGTGTGGACCGGGGCCTGCCTCCGGGTGGTACTGGACCGAGAACGCCGGGGCGTCGAGCACGCGCATGCCTTCGTTGGTGTGGTCGTTGAGGTTCAGATGGGTGATCTCGGCCCGGCCCGCCAGCGAGTCGGGGTCGACGCAGAAGTTGTGGTTCTGGCTCGTGATCTCCACGCGGCCGGTGGCGAGGTTGCGCACGGGGTGGTTGCCGCCGTGGTGGCCGAACGGCAGTTTGAACGTGTGACCGCCGAGCGCCCGCGACAGCAGCTGGTGCCCGAGGCAGATGCCGAAGATCGGCACCTGACCGAGCAGCGCGGCGATCGTGTCGGAGGCGTACGGGACCATCGCCGGATCGCCCGGGCCGTTGGACAGGAACACCCCGTCGGGCTGGCGGGCCAGGATGGCCTCGGCGGGCAGCGAGGCCGGCACGACCTCGACCGTGGCGATCGACGCGAGGTGCAGCAGCATCGTCGTCTTCACGCCGAAGTCGAGCGCGACGACACGACGCTTGCCGCCCCCGAACGTGTACGGGTGCTTGGTGGTCACCTCGGCCACCAGGTCGACGCCGTCGGTGCCCCGCTCGGCCGCGGCCGCCGCCCGGAGCGTGGCCTCGTCGGTGGCGCCGTCGCCCTCGACGGGACCGAAGG
Organism: Actinomycetes bacterium; assembly: GCA_031423915.1. GTDB lineage: Bacteria > Actinomycetota > Acidimicrobiia > Acidimicrobiales > Ilumatobacteraceae > JANMAT01. Next base: position 2,901 of record JANPGL010000389.1, read on the forward strand.
CACCGCCCATCGCGCCCGTGTCACGGATGAGCCGGGTGAGTCGGCGCGTGTCGATGCCGGCGATGCCGGAGACGCCCTGGGCGACCAGGTGGGCGTCGAGCGACTCGCTGGCCCGCCAGTTGCTGTGCCGCGGCGGCACGTCGCGCACGATCACGCCGCGGCACCAGGTCTGGCGAGCCTCGGCGTCGAGCGGCGTGGTGCCGTAGTTGCCGATGTGCGGGTAGGTGAAGGTGATGATCTGGCCGGCGTAGGACGGGTCGCTGATGACCTCCTGGTAGCCCGACAGGACCGTGTTGAACACGACCTCGCCGGCCGTGTACCCCCACCGGGGCACGGCCCCGAAGGCCTCGCCCTCGAACACCGAGCCGTCGGCCATGACCAACAGCGCCGCCTTCGGTTGTCGTCGCATCACGCCGCCCATTCTCGCATGGTCATGCACGCCTTTGCATAATAATTCGTACGGTTCCACCGGGTCACCGCTGCGCCTCACCGTCGAGCACCACGACGTCGCCGCCGTAGACGGTGTGGCGCACCTTGCCGCGCACCGACCGACCGGCGTACGGCGTGTTCCGGCTCTTCGAGGCCAGCTTCGCCGGCACGACCGTCCACGTGAGATCGGGATCGAACACGGCCAGGTTGGCCGGGCGTCCCGGCGCGATCGGCCCCCCGTGGCGGGCCTCCAGGCCGGCGATGGCAGCGGGGCGCCAGCTCAGCAACGCCACCACGCGGGGCAGGTCGAGACCGAGCTCACCGATGGCCAACGACAGCGCCGTCTCGAGCCCGAGCATGCCCGGCGGCGCCTGGTCGAGCGGCTGCTCCTTCGCCTCCGACGGGTGCGGCGCGTGGTCGGTGGCGATGGCGTCGATGGTGCCGTCGGCCAGACCGGCCTTCAGCGCCGCCACGTCGGCGGCCGTGCGCAGCGGCGGGTTCACCTTGTACACGGGGTCGTAGCTGGCCAGCAGCTCGTCGGTGAGCGTGAAGTGGTGCGGGCACGCCTCGGCCGTGACGGGCAGACCGTCCGCCTTGGCGGCGCGCACCAGCTCGACGCTGCGCACCGTCGACAGGTGGAGCAGGTGGATCCGGCAACCCGTCAGGCGGGCCAGCTCGATGTCTCGGAAGACCATCAGCTCCTCGGCCAACGCCGGCCACCCTGGCAGACCGAGGCGGCTGCAGCACGAGCCCTCGTGCATCACCGCGCCCTTGGTGAGGCTGGCCACCTCGCAGTGCTGGGCCAGCGTGACGCCGAGCCCTCTGGCGTACTCCATGGCCCGGCGCATCACCAGCGGATCCTGGACGCCGTTGCCGTCGTCGGTGAACAGCCGCACGCCGGCGGCGGCCAGCTCGGCCATCGGCGCCAGCTGCTCCCCCGCCCGCCCCATCGTGATGCAGCCCGACGGCGCCACCTCGCACAGGCCGGCGCGCTCGCCGGCGCGACGCACGTGCTCCACGACCGCCAGCGAATCGTGAGGGGGCTCGGTGTTGGGCATGGCCACGACCGCCGTGAAACCACCCTTGGCCGCCGCCCGGGAGCCCGTCTCGACCGTCTCGGCTTCCTCGCGGCCCGGCTCGCGCAGGTGCGTGTGCAGGTCGACGAAGCCAGGGCTCACGTAGCAGCCCGACGCGTCGAGCGTGCGGTCGCCCGACAGACCGGCCCCGACCTCGGTGACCACCCCGCCCTCGACGCGCACGTCGGCGACGCGCTCGCCGTCGGCGTCGAGCACGCGCCCACCCTTGATGACCAACGAACTCATGCCTCGCTCCCTCATGTGTCGCTCCCGAGGCCGGTGCCCGATCCCAGCAACTTGAACAGCACCGCCATGCGGACGGCCACGCCGTTCGCCACCTGCTGCGTGATCACCGACCCCGGCAGCTCGCTGGGGTCGACCGCGATCTCGATCCCCCGGTTCATAGGGCCCGGGTGCATCACCAGCGCGTGCTTGCCGAGGCGGGCCGCCCGTGCGGGCGTGAGGCCGAAGCAGGCGGTGTACTCACGCAACGACGGCACCAGCGCCTCGGTCATGCGCTCGCGCTGCATGCGCAGCAGGTACAGCACGTCGAGCTCGCCGATGAGCCCGTCGAGCTCGTGGCGCACCTCGACCGGCCAGCCCTCGATGGACGGCGGCAGCAGCGTGGGCGGCGCCACCAGCACCACGCTGGCGCCGAGGGCGGCGAACGCCTCCACGTCGCTGCGGGCAACACGCGAGTGCTTGATGTCACCCACGATGGCGATGCGCAGGCCGTCGAGGCTCGGCCGGCCGAGTGCCGTGCGGATCGTGTAGCAGTCGAGCAGGGCCTGGGTGGGGTGCTGGTGCCAGCCGTCGCCGGCGTTGATGACGCTGGCCTGCGTCCATCGGCTGATCTGCCACGGCACACCCGACGACTTGTGGCGCACGACGAACGCGTCGACGCCCATGGCCTCGACCGTCTCGATCGTGTCGCGCAGGCTCTCGCCCTTGTTGACGCTCGAGGTCGACACCGAGAAGTTCATCGTGTCGGCCGACAGCCGCTTCGCCGCCGTCTCGAAGCTCATGCGGGTGCGGGTCGAGTCCTCGAAGAACAGCGACACGACCGTCCTGCCGCGCAGCGCGGGCACCTTGGGCATGGGGCGGGCGTTGACCTCGACCATGTGGTCGGTGAGGTCGAGCAACTCGAGGATGCCGTCGGCGCCGCCCAGCTCCTCGATCGAGCGCAGGTGCGGGCGGCTCACGTCGCCGCCTCGGCCGGCCGTTCGATGGTGACGCCCTCGGGCGACACCGACACGTTCTCGGCTCGGCTGGTCGGCAGGTTCTTGCCGACGTAGTCCGGCCGGATCGGCAGCTCGCGGTGGCCGCGATCGACCATGACCGCCAACTGCACGGCCCGGGGCCGGCCATGGTCGCCGAGGGCGTCGAGCGCCGCCCGGATGGTCCGCCCGGTGAACAGCACGTCGTCGACGAGCACGACGGTGGCACCGTCGATGGGGGGCAGGTCGGTGACCGCCCCCGGGACGATCGGGCGCAGACCGATGTCGTCGCGGTACATCGAGATGTCGACGGAGCCCAGCGGCACGGCGGCGCCGGGTTCGATCTCGGCCAGACGGGCGGCGAGCCGTTGGCCCAGCCACACCCCGCCGCGCTGGATGCCGACGAGCACCACCCCGGCGAGGCCCTTGTTGTGTTCGACGATCTCGTGGGCGATGCGGGTGACGGCTCGGTTGACGTCGGCGGCCGACAGGGGCTGGGTAACGAAAACGCCCCCGAGCGGGGGCGTGCGCGTCGAGCTGGGTTCGGCCATCGGCTCAGTCCTCTCCGTGCGGGCCTCTCAGGACCCGCTTCACGGTCGGACGCAGAACATAGCGCGCCCCGAGCCGGCGCGCGTCGACCGCCGCCCGCCCACGGCCGACGAGGGCGGCTCCTGTTGAACGCGTTCAACTTTTCGTTGACGGGGTCGCCCTCCGGAGGTACAACAACGATGTTGAACGTGTTCAAAACTACCCCTGAGGAGGGACCATGGATATGACCGTCACCACCTACCTGCTGTACCTCGGCCTCACCGTGCCGCTGACCGTGTGGGTGGCACGAGCGCTCAACCGGCACGGGCAGGTGTTCCTGATCGACGTCTTCCAAGGCGACGAGGTGATCGCCCGGAGCGTCAACCAACTGCTCGTCATCGGCTTCTACCTCGTGAACCTGGGGTGCGTGGCGCTGTTCCTCAAGTCGACCCGGGACGTGAACAGCACCCGGCGTCTCATCGAGGTGCTGTCGAGCAAGGTCGGCGGGGTCGCCCTCGTGCTCGGCCTCATCCACTTCGCCAACGTGTGGGCCTTCAACAGCTTCCGTCGCCGGGCCGTGCTGCGGGCCCAGGCGCAGCCGCCGGTGAACCCCAACGGCTACACCACGGTGACCCACGCGGAAGGGTGGGCCGCCCCGAGCCAGCCGACGCACCGGTGACCACCGTGGCTCCTCGATCACCGCTCCGTCCGACCATGAGCGCCTCGATGGTCGCGGCCCTCCGCTCCGGCGACGACCTACGGCCGGCACTCACCGTGCTCTACGACGACCGCTGCCCGTTGTGCCAGCGGCTGAAGGGCTGGCTATCCGCCCAGGCCACGCTCGTCCCGGTCGACTTCGTGGCGGCGGCGTCGCCCGAGGCCAACCGACGGTTTCCCGACCTCGACCACGAGCGGACCGTGACCGTGCTCACGGCGATCGACGCCAGCGGTGCGGTCTACGAGGGCGAGCGGGCCTGGCTCGTGTGCGCCTGGGCGCTCCCCCGCTGGCGCCCGGTCGCCGAGCGGGTCGGCCGGCGAGCCGGGCTGCCGTTCGTACGGGTCGGCGCCCGCACGATGGACCGGTACCGCCACCGGCTGCTGCGCCGCTCGTATGGTGGCGGGTGTGCCGAAGGAGCCGACTGCCGCATCACGGCGCCGCCGCGTTGGGCCGCCCCCGACCCCCGCCACCGCCGTGGGTGAACCGGTCGGCGCCGACCCCGACCCGGCGCCCTCGCTCTCGAAGGCCGCACGGACCCGCAGCGCCATCATCGAAGCGGCGCTGCGGCTGTTCCGCGAGAAGGGGTACGACGACACGACCATGCGCGCGGTGGCCGCCGAGGCGGGCGTGTCGGTCGGGAACGCCTACTACTACTTCGCGTCGAAGGAGCAGCTGATCCAGGGCTTCTACGACCGGGCCGGCGCCGAGCACCGAGCCGCCGCGGACCCGGTGCTGGCCACCGAGCGCGACTTGGCCGCCCGGATCATGGGGGTGAGCCACGCCTGGATCGACACCATGGCGCCGTACCGCTCGTTCGCCGGCCGCTTCTTCGCCAACGCGGCCGAGCCCACCAGTCCGTTGAGCCCGTTCAGCACCGAGTCGAGCCCGGCCCGGACGTCGTCGATCGCGCTGTGGCGCGACGTGCTCGACGGCTCCGACACGAAGGTCCCCCGGTACCTGGCCGACGAGCTCCCCGAGCTGCTGTGGCTGGCGTTCATGGGCACGGTGCTGTTCTGGGTGCACGACGCATCCGACGACGCGGCGCGCACCAAGCTGCTGGTGACGCGGACCGCTCCGGTGATCGTTCGGGCCATCGGACTCAGCCGACTCCCCGTGCTGCGGGCCACGGTCGCCGACCTGGTGGGCCTGATCGGCGAGCTCAAGACGCTCTGAGGCATCCGTCCGGCGCTGGCGTCAGCCGGCGCGGACCTGGCGGGCGATGGCGGCGAGGACGCCGTTGACGAAGCGGCCGGATCCGTCGGTCGAGAACCTCTTGGCCAGCTCGACCGCCTCGTCGAGCACGACCGCCACGGGCACGTCCGGCCGGTCGAGCAGCTCGTAGGTGGCCATGCGGAGCACCGCCCGGTCGACCTGGGCCATGCGGGTCATCGTCCAGCCCTTGGCGTGCTGGGTGATCTGGGCGTCGATGCGCTCGCGTTCGGTCTCGACCCCGCTGACGAGCAGCGCCACGAGGGGTTCGGGCGGGATCGGCAACGCCGCCAGCACCTCGCTGGCGGGCAGGTTCTTGGCTTCCGCCTCGTACAGCAGACCGAGGGCGCGCTCGCGCGCCTCGGAGCGCTGGTCGTCGGCGCGGGCGACGTGCGTCCGTCGGGCCACCCTCAGACCCGCGTGATGTACTCGCCGGTGCGGGTGTCGACCTTCACCCGGTCACCGATGTTGATGAACAGCGGCACCTGGAGCGTCTTGCCGGTCTGCAGCGTGGCGGGCTTGCGGGCGCCCGACACGCGGTCGCCCTGGATGCCCGGCTCGGTCTCGCTGATCTCGAGCTCGACCGAGGCCGGGATCTCGCACGAGATGATCTCGTCGCCGAAGAAGGCGAGCACCGCGACGGCCTGCTCGATCAGGTAGTCCTTGGCGTCGCCGAGGGCGACCGGTGCGACGTTGAGCTGGTCGTAGGTCGACGTGTCCATGAACACGTACTCGTCGCCGTCCTTGTACAGGAACTGCATGTCCTTCTTCTCGACGATGGCCTGCTCGACGCGGATGCCGGCGTTGAAGGTCTTCTCGATGACCGCACCCGTCCGGGCGTTGCGGATCTTGGTGCGCACGAACGCGCCACCCTTGCCCGGCTTGACGTGCTGGAACTCGACGACCGTGAACAGGCCGTTGTCGAGCAGCAGCGTGATCCCGTTCTTCAGGTCGTTCGTGGTGATGGCAGGCATGAGAGGTCCTTGGGCGTCTTGGTGAGGGGCCGGCACCCATCGTGGGTGACCAGCACGGTGTCCTCGACCCGGACACCACCGAGCCCGACACGATAGACGCCGGGCTCCACGGTCACCACGTTGCCCGCCTGCAGCACGTCCGTGGCTGCCGGTCCCGCCCACGGCGATTCGTGGATCTGGAGGCCCACGCCGTGACCGGTGCCGTGGGTGAACAGGTCGCGGAGGCCCCGCTCGGCCAGCACCGCGGCGCACGCCTCGTGCAGCTCCCGGCCGCCGAGCCCGGCGCGGACGGCGGCCACCCCAGCGGCCTGCGCGGCGGTGGCGGCGTCGATCAGCTCGGTCTGCCAGTCAGCCGGGTCGTCGCCGACGACCACGGTGCGGGTCATGTCCGAGCAGTACCCGTCGACGATGCAGCCGAAGTCGAGGACCAGCAGATCGCCCTGGCGGATCGGCGTGCTGTCGGCCCGGTGGTGCGGCAGCGCGGCGTTGGCCCCGGCCGACACGATGGTGTCGAAGCTCGGCCCGCGGGCGCCCCGGGCGCGCATGGCGGCCTCGAGCGCGTGGGCGAACACCCGCTCGGTGACGTCGTCGGCCGCCAGAGGGAGCACGTCGGCCAGGGCGGCCGAGGCGATGTCGCAGGCCGCCTCGATGCGGGCCACCTCGCCGGCGTCCTTCACGGCGCGCAGGGTCTCGACCAGGTCGGACGTGGGCACCGTGGCCGATCGGGCGGGCAGCAGCGCCGCCAGTGCCCGCTGCTCGGCCCATGTGATCCCCGCAGCCTCCAGGCCCACCCGGGCGGCGACGCCCACGGCGGCCGTCACGCGGGCGCGCTGCGCCGCCACCGTGCGCTCGACGGCCAGCTCGCAGTCCGGCACGCCGGCCCCGGCCAGCTCGGCGGCGGCCTGGTCCTGGTAGCGCCCGTCGGTCACCAGCACGGCGCCCTCGGCGGAGACCACGAGCCGGGCGTTCGAACCCGTGAACCCGGTGAGGTAGCGGATGTTCGCCAGCGAGGTCACCACGAGCGCGTCGACGCCGGCGCCGGCGAACCGGTCGCGCACGCGCCCGAGGCGACCCGCCACGCCCAACGGCGGAAGGCCGGTCAGCAGATCGGTCAGCGGGTCGGTCAGCGGGTCGGTCACGCCGAGAGCCCCAGGATGCGGGCCAGCGCGTCGACCGCCAGCTCGTAGCCGTGGATGCCGAGGCCGATGATCGACCCCTTGGCCACGGGCGCCACGACGCTGGTGTGCCGCCAGGCCTCGCGGGCGTTCGGGTTGGAGATGTGCACTTCGACGACGGGCCCGGTGAAGGCCGACAGCGCATCGTGGAGGCCCCAGGCGTAGTGCGTGAACGCGCCCGGGTTGATGAGGATGGCGGCGCACCGGTGACGGGCGGCGTGCACGGCGTCGATCAGGTCGCCTTCGCGATTGGACTGCACCGACTCGACGGCCAGACCGTGCCGGGCGGCGGCGGTGCGCACGGTCGCCTCGTAGTCCTCGAGCGTCAACGTGCCGTAGATGTGCGGCTCGCGCTGGCCGAGCAGGTTGAGGTTCGGACCGTGCAGCAGCAGGAGGATCGGCTGGTCGCTCATGGGCGCCGCACACGGTAGAGGACGTGCGGCCGCAGCGGATCGCCCGCCGGCACGTTGGGATGGTCGAAGTCACCGGCGGGGTCACGCGTCAGTCCGACCTTGTCCATCACCCGTCGGGACTTGGTGTTGATCGCCGCGGTGAACGACACGACCTCGTCGAGGCCGAGGGTGTCCCAGGCGAACGCCAGCGCGGCGCGGGCACCCTCGGGCGCGTAGCCGTTGCCCCACCGCTCGCTGGCGAGGCGCCAGCCGACCTCGATCGCCGGCAGGAACGGGGCCGCGAAGCGCGGGACGCTCAGGCCGACGTACCCGAGGCACGAACCGGGCTCGGCCAGCAGCTCCACGGCCCACAGGCCGTAGCCGTGCTGGTCGAAGAACGCCTCCGTGCGGGCGGTGGCGGCATCGCTCTCGTCGCGCGTCATCAGCGGGCCGAGCCAGGCCATGACGAGCGGGTCGGCGTTCACCGCGGCGATCGGCGCACGGTCCTCGTCGCGCCAGCGGCGCAGCAGCAGCCGTTCGGTGCGCAGCTCGGGGCCGACCGTCATCCGAGCGTCGCTTGCAGCTCGAAGGCCGCGTCGATGGCGTCGCGCGACACGCCGGCCACGACCTCGACCCCGTTGGCGCCGTCGAGCACGAACGTGAGCCCGTCGACCGCCTTCTTGTCCCGCCCCATCAGCTCCACCAGCCGCTGGCGGTCGGCGCCGGCGGGCAGGCCGGTGTCGAGCCCGTACTCCTCGCCGACCACGCGCCGGTGCTCGGCCACGCGGTCGTCGTCGATGCGCCCGAGCACGCGTCCGAGGCAGGCCGCGTACACCAGCCCGATGGCGACGGCCTCGCCATGGCGCAGGTCGTGCTGCCCCTCCACCTCGAGCGCGTGGGCCAGCGTGTGGCCGTAGTTGAGGATGGCCCGCCCGCGGGTGTTGTCGCTGGCGATCGACTCCCGCTCGTCGCCGCCCACCACCTCGGCCTTGATCTCGACGCAGCGGGCCACGCGGGCGTCGAGCTCGAGCGCCAGCAGGTCGTCGCCCGTGAGGAAGTGGTACTTGGCCATCTCCCCCAAGCCGCACCGGCGTTCCCGGTCCGGCAACGTGTCGAGCGCGGCGGTGTCGCACACCACTCCGGCCGGCTGCCAGAACGCACCGACCAGGTTCTTGCCCTCGGGCAGGTTCACGCCGGTCTTGCCACCGATCGCGGCGTCGACCATGCCGAGCAGCGTGGTGGGCACGTGCACGACGTCGACGCCGCGCAGGTAGCTGGCCGCCGCGAAGCCGGCGACGTCGGTGACGATGCCACCGCCGACGGCCACCACGCAGTCGGCCCGGGTCATGCCCCACGACGAGAAGCCGCGGCACAGGTCCTCGACGGTCGCCAGCCGCTTGTGCGCCTCGCCGTCGGGGATGGTGAACACCCGGTGCTCGCGGCCGGGGTCGACGGCGAACGGGATGGCGTCCTGGGTCACGACGGCGACCCGCCGGGCGCGCGCCGGCACGAGCGAGGCCAGCTCGGCCACGGCGCCGCGGCCGACCGCCACGTCGTACGACCGGTCTCCTACCGGCACGCGAACGCGGATCATCGGACGGCCAGCTCGGCCAGCGCCGTGACGGTCTGCTCGGCGTTGAGCTCGTCGACGTCGATCACGTGATGGGCGGCGGCCACGTACACCGGCTCGCGCTCGACGACGAGGCGGCGCACGGTGGCGGCGGCGTCGCCGTCGAGCAGCGGGCGCGCGTCGGCCTTGGCGCCCAGGCGGGTCAGCAACGTGGCGGGCCGAGCTCGCAGCCACACGACCTCGGCCCGGACGCGGGCCGTGTCACGGTTGGCCTCGCGCAGCATCGCCCCGCCGCCCGCCGCGATCACCGTCGGCTCCTCGCTCGCCAGCAGATCGGCCAGCACGCTCGCCTCGAGATCGCGGAACGCCGGCTCGCCGTCACGGGCGAACACCTCGCGCACCGAGCATCCGGCTCGCGTCTCGATGGCGAGGTCGACGTCGACGAAGGGCCAGCCGAGCCGTTGGGCGGCGCGACGACCTACCGTCGTCTTGCCGACGCCCATCATCCCCACCAGCACCAGGTGCGGTCCGCCGCCGCGCTCAGAGCGACCCACGGAACGCCTCGAAGTTCCGCACGAACTCGTCGAGCGAGTCTCCCCCGAACTTGCGCTGGGCCTCGGCCGCCACGACGAGCGCCGCCATCGTCTCGGCCACGACACCCATGGCGGGCACCGCGGTCACGTCGGTGCGCTCCTTGAAGCTGACCGTCTCCTCCTTGGTCACGACGTCGACCGTCTTGAGCGTGGGACGGTTCAACGTGGCCAGTGGCTTCATGGCGGCGCGCACCACCACGAGCTCGCCGTTCGTGATGCCGCCCTCGGTCCCGCCGGCCAGCGACGACGCCCGCCGGTACCCGCCGGTGGTGGCATCCCACGAGATGGCGTCGTGGGCCACGCTCCCCCGTCGCCCGGCCACCTCGAAGCCGTCGCCGATCTCGACGCCCTTCACGGCCTGGATCGACATCATGGCCTGGGCCAGCAGGGCGTCGATCTTGCGGTCCCAGTGGACGTGGCTGCCCAGCCCGACCGGCACGCCGTAGCACAGCACCTCGACGATGCCGCCGAGCGAGTCGCCGACCTTGGCGGCCGCCTCGATCTCGCCGACCATCGCTTCCTCGGCCGCCTTGTCGAAGCACCGGACCGGGCTCTCGTCGACGGCGACGAGGTCGGCCGGTAGCGGCCGCTCGACCGACTTCGAGCGCGCCGGGCCCATCTGGAGCACGTGGGAGAGGATCTCCACGCCGATGGAGGCGAGCAGCTTCTTGGCCAGGCAGCCGGCGGCGACGCGCGCCGCGGTCTCGCGCGCCGAGGCCCGCTCGAGCACGTCGCGCGCGTCCGTGAAGCCGTACTTCTGCATGCCCGCCAGATCGGCGTGACCCGGACGCACCTGCGTGAGCGGGTCCTTCGTCGCACCGGGGGCCGGCGACATCTCCTCGTGCCACTTGTCGGAGCGGAACCACTCGGAGTTCTTGATCTCGATGGCGATGGGCGACCCGAGCGTGCGGCCGTGCCGGACGCCACCGATCAGGGTGACCTCGTCCTGCTCGAACCGCTGCCGGGGGCCGCGTCCGTAGCCGAGACGACGGCGGGCCATCTCACCCTGGACCTCCTCGACCGTGATGGGCATGCCGGCCGGGAGCCCCTCGACGATCACGACGAGGGCCTGGCCATGCGATTCGCCGGCGGTGAGGTAGCGGAGCATCCCCCCGATCCTACGATCCCCGGCCCCGAGGAGCCCGGCCGGGTTTGCGTGCTGCGCCGGGTCTCGGTGCGCACGACGACGTGGGTGACGTTCGTCGCGCCGAGCGTCGGCGTCAGCGGGCCATGACGTGGGTGCCGGCGCGGGGCAGGATCCGCTCGGCCACCTCGACCGCCGCTCGCACGGGCGGGTCGTACGTCGACGTCTCGAGCGGCACGAAGCCGTCGATGCCCAGCTCGTCGCGCACACCGGCCAGGCCGGGCGCGGTGACCGCCTCGACCAGCGCCGCCCGCAGCCGCTCGAGCGTCACCGGCGCGCCCACGCCCGTCACGAGCGGTGTGGCCGGTACCCACGGGCCGTGGCCGAGCACCCGCGTCCGTGCGGTGAGCGAGGGCCGCACCCGGGCGAGAAGGGCGTACGTGGCGGCGTCGACCGAGGTCACGTCGGCCACGCCCTCGGTCACGGCCAGGAGGCTGGCGGCATGGCTACCCGTCACGACCACGGGCGCCACGTCCTCGGGGGACACGCCGCGGTCGGCGAGCGCCCATCCGAGGCTGGCCCAGCCCGACAGGCTCTGGGGGTGGCTCACGGCGGGCGTGACGCCCCGGAGGTCGTCGGGGGCGACGGCGCGCACCACGATGATCGAGCGGTACCACCCGTCGGGTCGGCTGATGCCCCGCCACACGAACGTGCCGAGCGCCTCAGCCCGCCCGGCCAGCGTCTCGACCAGCGGAAGGCCGCACGCCTGCGTCACAGCGACGGCGTCGCCCGCCGACCGCCAGTGCGCCTCCAGGTCGAGGTGAGCGGTGAACGTCGTGTCGGCGGCCACCGCCGGCCACCCGAGCGCGTCGACGGCGGCCGCCAGCGCGCCGGCCAGGGCCCGGGTGGCCGGGCGCAGCTCCGCCAGGTCGTACATCGGCAGCGTGACGAGCGCCGCCATCACGGACTCAGGGTGGCCAGTGCCGCGGCGGCCATCACCTCGATGGGCGGCTCGCAGCCGGTCCACAGGTGGAGCTGACGAGCGGCCTGGTGGACGAGCATGCCCAGCCCTCCCACGGTCGCGGCGCCCACGTCCTGCGCGGCGCGCAGCAGCGGCGTGACGAGCGGGTGGTACACCAGGTCCGCCACGACCTGCCGGGACGACAACAGCGCCGCGTCGCACGGCAGCCCGCCGTCGGCGCCCATGCCCACGCTCGTGGCGTTCACGACCAGGTCGGCCGTGGCCACGTCGGCCGGCGCGCCCACCCGGCCGACAGCGCCGGCCAGCCCTGCCACCTCGGCCGCGGTCGCCGGCGTCCGGTTCACGACGACCACCGACCGCGCCCCGGCCGCGGCCAGCGCCACGGCCACGGCGCGGGCCGCTCCCCCGGCGCCGAGCAGCGCCACGGTCATGCCGGCCGGGTCGACACCGTCGGCTCGCAGCGAGTCGACGAACCCGTCGCCGTCGGTGTTGTGCCCCGCCACGCGCCCGTCGGGCAGGGGCACGACCGTGTTGACCGCGCCGAGCGCCGCCGCGGCCGGCGCCAACTCGTCGACGGCGCGTGCGACATCGATCTTGTGGGGCATGGTGACCGACAGCCCGCCCAACCCGAGCGTCCGTACGGCGGCCACGGCGTCGGCGCCGCGCCCGGGCGCCACCTCGAACGCGGCGTACACCCAGTCGAGCCCGAGCGCGGCGAACGCCGCGTTGTGGATGGCCGGCGAGCGCGAGTGGGTCACCGGCGAGCCGATCACGGCGGCTACGCGGGTGGCACCCGACGGGGCCCACGATCGCACCGTCATCCGAGCAGCCCCGCGGCGCGGGCCTTGGCCACGTTCGCCTCGTGACCCTCGAGCGTGGTGGCGAAGGCGTGACGCCCCTCGGCGTCGGACAGCACGTAGTACAGGTAGCGGCACGGGTCGCCTTTGCGGCACTGGCTCGGGTCGGGGTCGGCCGCCGGGTGCAGCGCAGCCCGGATGGCCGCCGCGCCCGGGTTGGCGATCGGCGTGCGCGGCAGCCCTTTGTGCAGGTAGGTGTTCCACGGGTGGTCGAGGACACGGAGCTGGGCGAAGGGCGTCTTCGGGTCCTGCTGGTACAGCAGGGTGGCGTCGATCTCGAGGGGGATGTCGACGTCGGGTCGCAGCCGGTTCCAGATGACGGCCGAGATCTTGGCCCGGTCCTCGTCGACCTTGGCTTCCCGCTCGATGATCGAGGCCACGATGAGCACCTGGTACGGGGTGTAGCCCGGGTACGGGGGCTTGTCGATGCCGAGCTGCGTGGCCACGCGGTCCATGCGATCGACCATGCGCTTGACGACCTGGTCCTCGGTCTCGTTGCCGGCGATCTGGTACGTGTCGGGGAACAGGAGACCCTCGAGCGAGCCGAACTCGGGGGGCCGGAACCGGCTCTCGATGCCCCGGCTCGTGAGGCCCACGTCGACGAAGCGTGCCGCCGTCATGCGGGTGGGGATCTCCTTGGCCAGCCGCTTGCCCATGTCGCTGATCGTGAAGCCCTCGGGGAACGTGACGTTCTGGAACGTCTGAGCCGGCGGCGTGCGCAGCACCGCCACGATGTTGCCCATGTTGTCGAGCGGTCGGACCGTGTAGTAGCCGGGGCGCAGCTCGAGCCCGCCCTTGCGCTTCACGTACTCCCGGAACACCCGCTCGTTCGTGATGATGCCGAGCGCCTGCAGGCGGCTGGCCACCACCTCGAGCGTGTCGCCCGACGTGACCGTGAAGTTGATCTTGGCGGCCGGGTCGCCTGCCGGGTTGATCTGGCGCGTCACCCAGAAGCCGACGGCGCCGACCACCAGCACCATCGCCACCAGCACCACGACGACCGACCAGCCGATGACGCGGGAGAGGACGAAGGGACGACGGGCCGGCTCGGCCGCCACCTCGTCGAGCACCGAGTGGTCGTCCCACGGGTCGGAGCTCCAGTCCGTGATGATCCGAGGTCGCCGGCTCACCTCTCGGCCTCCCGGCGCGCGTCGAGCCACGACTGCAGGATCACGGCGGCCGCAACCTTGTCGACGACCTTGCGGCGCTGCTTGGCGTTCATGCCCATCTCGCGCATCGGCCGCTCGGCGGACACGGTGGTGAAGCGCTCGTCGTGGGTGGCAACCGGCACGCCCACCACGCTAGCGAGCACCTCGAGCTCGTCCAGGGCAGCCTGCGCCGCCCGGCCGACCGTACCGTCGAGCGACAGCGGTAGGCCGACCACCACGGCCTCGGCCTCCTCCTCCTCGACCAGCGCCTTGATGGCCCGGTGGTCGCGTGCGACGTCGCCCGAGCGTTGGAGGACGGTGAGCGGGCCGGCGATCGTGCCCGACCGATCCGACACCGCCACACCGATCCGTTTCGAACCCAGGTCGAGGCCCAGCACGCGCTTGGTGCCGGGCGGCACCGGACCGGTCACCCGAGCCCGGCCGCCTTGGCCGCGATGGCGAGCGCCTCGTCGATGCCGGCCGGGTTCTTGCCGCCGGCCGTGGCCACGTCGCCCTTGCCGCCTCCACCGCCGCCCACGGCGCGCGCGGCGTCCTTGATGAGCGCGCCCGCCTCGAGCCCGGCGTCGGCCGTGACGGCACTGACGATCGACACGCCGCCGGTGTCGCTGACCCCGGCGAGGACGACCGCGCGGACGCCGGCCTGCTGGCGCACGGCGATGGCCAGGTCGCGAAGGTCGCCCGGCGTCACGCCGTCGACGCGGGTGACGACGACGCCGTCGCGACCCGCGGCAGCCAGCTCGGCCGCCTGTCCCGCCGCGGCCTTGGAGCGCAGAGCCTTGAGCTCGCGCTTGAGGGCCTCGATCTCGTCGAGTCGCTTGGTGATGCCGTCGACGACCGTGTCGGGCGTGGCACCGAGCAGCTTGGCCGCCGCCGCCAGCGTGGCCTCGTCTCGCTGGAGCAGCGCCACGGTCGCCGAGCCGGTGACCGCCTCGATGCGGCGGATGCCCGAGCCGATCGAGCCTTCACCGACGACCTTGATGGTGCCGATGTCGCCCGTGGCCCGCACGTGCGTACCGCCGCAGAACTCGAGCGAGGGTCCCGCCGTGAGCACCCGCACGGTGTCGCCGTACTTGTCGCCGAAGAAGGCGATGGCACCCAGCTTCTCGGCGTCGGCCTTCGACATCTCGTTGGCGTCGACCGGATCGTTCGAGAGCACCTCGCCGTTGGCCAGCGCCTCGATGCGCTCGATCTCGTCGGCCGTGACGCCCTGGAAGTGGCTGAAGTCGAAGCGCAGGCGGTCGGGCGCCACCATCGAGCCCTGCTGCTTCACGTGCTCGCCCAGCACCGAGCGCAGCGCCCAGTGGAGCAGGTGGGTGCCCGTGTGGTTCCGTCGGATGGCGGAGCGACGCTCGACGTCGATGGACGCGGTGGCGGGCTGGCCCTCGTCGATGCTGCCGTCGACCGTGGCGATGTGGCGGCGCAGGCCCGGCAGGGCGAAGGTGGTGTCGACGACCGTGGCCTTGCCGGTGGGCGTGACGATGGTGCCGGTGTCGCCGACCTGGCCGCCCGACTCGGCGTAGAACGGCGAGCGGTCGAGGAAGATCTCGACGGTCGGCGTGCCGTCGGCCAACGGGTCGCCCGGTACCACGGCCAGCACCTCGGCCGGCGTGGTCGACTCGGTGTAGCCCACGAACGTGGTGGTGCCGCGTCGTTCGACGACCTCACGGTAGGCCTCGACGCGCTCGGCGTCGGTGGCCGCACCTTTGCGCGCCGCCTTGGCCCGGGTGCGCTGCTCGCGCATCTCGGTCTCGAAACCGGCGCTGTCCACCGCCACCCCGCGCTCGGCGGCGATCTCTTCGGTGAGTTCCAGCGGGAAGCCGTACGTGTCGTGCAGCATGAACGCCATCGAACCGGGGAGCTGCGTGGGGTTGGTGACCAACTCGTCTTCCAGGATGGACAAGCCCGTCTTCAGTGTCTGCCGGAAACGCTCTTCTTCCCGAGTGAGGACACCGACGATGAAGTCACGGTTCTTGGCGACATCGGGATAGG
>JANPGL010000390.1:0-1820 GCA_031423915.1 Actinomycetes bacterium
GGTGGCGCGGCGCACCACGCAGACCACACCGCCGCCGCCTGCCGACGACGCGCCCGCCCCGGCGCCGCCCACGTTCGACATCCCGGCGACGTCGCCCGGCGCCGCCATCGCCGTGGCCGCCGCGCTGTCGCAACTGGGGAAGCGCTACGTGTTCAACACGGCCGGTCCCGACACGTTCGACTGCTCGGGGCTCACGATGTGGGCGTGGGCCAAGGCCGGCGTGTCGATGCCGCACTACACGGGGTCCCAGTTCGGGGCCTTCCCCCAGGTGCCCCTCGACCAGCTCCAGCCGGGCGACCTGGTGTTCTTCAACGTCAACCTGGGTCACATGGGCATGTACATCGGCAACGGCCAGTTCGTGCACGCCCCCCGCACCGGCGACGTCGTGAAGATCAGCAGCCTGGCCGGCCGGAACCCGGTCGGCGCCGTCCGCCCGGGCTGACGGCGCCGACCTCTCGTCAGCCGGCGGCGGCCGCCGCCATGCACGCCTCCACGGCGGTGCGGACCTCGGGGCTGGCGCCTGCCGGCCCGGCGGCTGGATCGAACGCGACGCCCTTGTCCGCCAGGCAGGTCTGGATCTGATCGAGCCCGGGCGGGGCTGCGCCGCCGGACCCACCGGCCGGGGCGCCGGCGGCGCCGGCCGTCGGTGTGCTGGCGGCGGTCGCCCCGGCCGAGCGGATGGCGGCCGCCTTGCCCTGGCAGTCGTAGACGGCGCTCGTGCCGGTGCCTCCCCAGGTCGACGCCTCGACGTTGGTGCACGCCTGCGTCACGACCGAGGCGAGGGTCGACGAGCCGCCGACGCCGCCCGGACCGCCGAAACCGCCGACGGCGCTCGCCGACACGAAGCGCAGCTCGCCGTCCTCCACCAACTCGGCCAGGCGCTCGGCCGACAGCGAGTCGTCGCCGCCCGAGAAGCCACCGATCGCCATCAGCGAGTCGCCGGCGATGATGGCCGACCCCGCCTCCATCGAACTGCGCACGGCCAGGATCCACCGCTCGGTCGTGCGCTGGCTGCGCAGCCAGTCGAGCTCGGCCTCGCTGATCGCCGTGCCTCCGGGGCCGCCCGCACCGCCGGGGAACCCGCCACCGGTCAGCTGCGCACCTGCCGGCGCGGCACCGGCCGGCGCGGCACCGGCCGGCGGAGCGGTGCCAGGGCCACCCGACCCGACCGAGCCGGTCGACGGGCGCGCCGCCGGGAACGTTCCGTTCTGGGCGAAGCGGGTGCCGTTCACCGCCCACACCGCGGGCGCCAGCAGCGCCACCGAGGCCGAGGCGGCCACGGCGCCGACGGCGAGGCGACGGCCGAGCGGCCCGCGCCGGGCGGCGAGCACCAGCCAACCGAGCGCCACCGCGCCCAACGCCACCGGGACGACCACGGTCAACCAGCCGTACGCCGACACGCGGCGCACCAGCACGACCTGCAGAGCGGCCGTGCCGGCCAGCGCACCGGCCATCGCCACCCGCCCGAGGCGCCCCGCGCGCACGGCCAGCCCGACCCCGATGCCCACCAGCGCGGCCACGGCGGGCGCCAGCAGCGACACGTAGTAGTTGTGGAAGATGCCCGCCGCGTAGGCGAACAGCAGGTAGGTCACCCCGGCCCAGCCGGCCCAGAGGACCAGCGAGCCGACCCGAGCGTCGAGCCGCCGGCGGCGCACCGCCACGGCGGCGGCGGCCAGCGCGGCGGCCGCAGCGGCCGGCGCCAGCCACATCACCTGGTCACCCATGCCGTTGTTGAACAGCCGCCCGATGCCCGTGGCGCCGCCGAACTCCTCGACGACGAACCCCGAGCCCGTGCCGCCCGCCGCGGGGCCGAAGCCGAC
>JANPGL010000391.1:0-2673 GCA_031423915.1 Actinomycetes bacterium
CGCGCAAGGCCAGAACGAACATGGGCTACGCCGGCTCGGGCGCCGGCAACCGGTCAGGTGCGAGGAATCTCGCGATCCTCGAAGGTCTCGATGATGTCGCCTTGCTTGAGGTCCTGGAAGTCCGACAGGCCGATGCCGCACTCGAAGCCCTCGCGGACCTCGCGGGCATCTTCCTTGAACCGCTTCAGCGACTGGATGGCGCCCTTCCAGATGATGACGCCCTCGCGGAGGAAGCGGACCTTGGTGCCACGGGTGATGGTGCCCGACCGCACGTAGCAGCCGGCGATGGCGCCGATCTTGGGTACGCGGAACACTTCGCGCACCTCGGCTTCGCCGGTGACCACCTCGATGAACTCGGGGGCGAGCATGCCGACCATGGCACGCTCGATGTCCTCGAGCAGCTTGTAGATGATCTCGTACGTACGGATCTCGACCTGCTCCGACTCCGCCATCTCCCGGGCCTTGCGGTCCGGTCGGACGTTGAAGCCGATGATGGTGGCGTTCGTCGCCGCCGCCAGGCCGATGTCGTTCTCGGTGATGCCGCCGACCGCCCGGTGGACGAACGCCAGCTTCACGTCGGGCCGCTCGAGGCGCCGCAGGCTCTCGGTGACGGCTTCCAGCGAGCCGTGCACGTCGGCTTTGAGCACCAGGTTGAGCGTGGCGACCTCGCCCTTCTGGATCTGGTCGAACACGTCCTCGAGCTTGACGCCCTTCTGGACGCGGGCATCGCTGCGCTGGTGGCGCAGGCGGGCGGCGAACTCGCGGGCCTCGCCCACGGTGCGCGCCGTCTTCTCGTCGGGAGCGACACGGAACTCGTCGCCGGCGTTGGGAACGGCATCGAGGCCGAGCACCTGCACCGGGGTCGACGGACCCGCCTCCTTGATCTGCTGGCCCTTGTCGTTGATGATCGCCCGGACCTTGCCCCAGGCGGCACCGGCCACGATGGGATCGCCGATCTTCAGCGTGCCCTTGTCGACCAGGACCGTGGCCACGGGGCCACGACCGACGTGGAGGTTGGCCTCGAGCACCACGCCCTTGGCGCGGCCCTCGGGGTTCGCCGTCAGCTCCTCGAGCTCGGCCACCACGAGCAGCTGCTCGAGGAGGTCGTCGATGCCGAGGTTCTGCTGCGCCGACATCTCGACGGTGATCGTGTCGCCGCCCCACGACTCGGGGACGAGCTGCTGCTCGGCGAGCTGGGCCAGCGTGCGCTGCACGTCGGCGTTCTCCTTGTCGATCTTGTTGATCGCCACGATGATCGGCACGTCGGCCGCCTTGGCGTGGTTGATCGCCTCGATCGTCTGGGGCATGACGCCGTCGTCGGCCGCCACCATGAGGACCACGATGTCGGTCACCTGCGCGCCACGGGCCCGCATCTTGGTGAAGGCGGCGTGGCCCGGGGTGTCGATGAACGTGATGAGCTTGTCGCTCTTCACGGCCTGGTAGGCGCCGATGTGCTGCGTGATGCCGCCGGCCTCGCCGGCCACGACGTTGGCGTCGCGGATCTTGTCGAGCAACGTGGTCTTGCCGTGGTCGACGTGACCCATCACCGTGATGATCGGCGGACGGAGCACCTGCTTCGTCTCGTCGTCGTCGTCGGTGTCGTCGAAGAGGGCCTGGAGGGCCATCTCCTGCTGCATGCCGGGCTCGACCATGAGCACGTCGGCGCCCACCTCGAGCGCGAACAGCTCCATCTGCTCGTCCGACAGCCCCTGCGTGGCGGTGACCATCTCGCCCGCTTGGAGCAGGAAGCGGACGACGTCCGCCGCCGTGCGGTTCAGCTTGGGCGCGAACTCCTGCGCCGACGAGCCGCGCTCGACCACGATCGTGCCCTCGGGGACCGGACGGTCGCTCGAGGTGTACGTGGTCATGCCCAGCGGCGTCAGCTCTTCCTGCGAACGACGACGACGACCGGACTTCTTGCGCGGCTGGCGACGACCCGAGTTGGGACGTGCACCGCCGCCGGGGCGACCGCCACCAGGACCGCCACCGGGACCGCCGCCACCGGGACCGCCACCGGGGCGACCGGGACCGCCAGGACCGCCACCGGGACCTCCGGGACGACCGGCGAAACCGCCACCGGGACGGCCGGGACCACCGCCGGGGCCGCTGGGCCGACCGGCGAAACCGCCACCCGGACGCGCGCCGGGACCGCCGGGACCGCCCGTACGGGCACCCGGACCGCCGGGGCCGCTGGAGCGCATGCCGGGACCGCCGGTGCGGCCGGCGGGCATGCCCGGACCGCGACCCGGGGGCGGCGGAATGGGCTTGCCCGACTGCGACAACGGGCGACCGGGAGGCGGCGGGATCGGCTTGCCGGACGACGACAACGGGCGACCGGGCATGGGTGGCGCGGGACGGCCGGGGCCGGCGCCCGGACCACCGGGACGAGTGGGCGGCATGCCGCGCGGCGGCATGCCGGGCGGCGTGGGCCGCGGCGCGGACGGCGGGCGAGGCGGCAGCCCCGTCTGACCGGACGAGCTGTCCGTGGGCGGCTCGGGCCTGCTGGAGATGACGCTATGCTCGGGCTCGGCCGGCGGCGCGGGTGGCGCCGGGGTCGGCGCGGGCGCCGCAGCGACGGGACGCACCGGCTCGGGAGCCGGAACGGGCGCCGGTGCCGGCGGCTCGGGGGCGCGCTCGGCCACGACGGGCTCCGGCGCGACGATGCGCTCGGCC
>JANPGL010000392.1:0-3557 GCA_031423915.1 Actinomycetes bacterium
GCCGCGCTCTTGAGGATCGCAAGGGCGAGCCGGCCTTGCGGGTTCTACCGAGACTTCTACCCGAACTTCTACCGGACGGGTAAAAACAGGGTACAAGCCGCCAGCACGCTACAGCAGTGTAGTTCGCGAAAGCCCTGATCAGACGGTACGAGACGGACCCGAGCGGACGTGCCAAAACGCCTTGAATCGGAGTTCAAGTCCCCCCTCGCCCACTGACTGGCCCTGGCTTCGGCTGGGGCCTTCGTCGTTCCGGGGTCAGCCCGGCGCGGGCAGGCGGAGCGTGCGGTTCGTGGTCTCGGCCTGCACCGGGTCCAGATAGGCGTTGCACTCCTGGAGGATGCGGTCGGTGTTGTCGTAGGTGGTCCAGTCGACGGCGCCGGTCCAGCGTTGGGCGAAGTCGAGGACGGCGACGAGGGGTGCGCCTTTGCCGGTGCCGTTCGACAGCGCGTTGAGCCCGGCCAGGTAGTTGTTCCGGTACACGGTGGGGATGACGATGCGCACCTCGCCGGCGTGGGAGAGCTCGGCGTTGGCGGTGAGGCGGGCGACGCGGCCGTTGCCGTCGTCGAAGGGATGGCATTCGGTGACGAGGGCCATCATGGCGACGGCCCGGGCGAGCGGGTCATGGAGGCGGTCGAGGACATCGAAACCGCGCAGCAGCGTGCCTACGACGAGGTCGGGTGCGACGAACTGGTAGCCGCCGGCGAAGTTCGGTCGACGCTTCAGGTGGCCGGGTTTCTTGTCGGGTCGGGCGGCCATCAGGATGCGGTGACGCTCACACAGCAACTCGACGAGCTGGTCGCCGTTGCGGGGCACGGCGGTGCGATCGGCGGGGTCGATGGCCAGCCGGTAGGTGGCGGCGACGTCGTGGGCGTCTTCGAGACGGCCCGTGAACGGGATGCCGTCGACGGCGAGGCGGCGGGCCTCGTCGACCTCGAAGCGGGTGCCCTCGATGAAGTTGGAGAAGTACGCCTCGAAGAAGGGCAGCCAGTTCCATCGCTCCAGCGGCGCCGTGACGGGGCGCGGGACCGGCGGTCGTTCGGTGAGGACGTCGACGAGGTGCTCGATCATCGTGACCCGGTGACCGTCGAAGGGCGTGCCGGCCAGGCGTGCCGCCAGCAGCGGTGAGGTGAGCTCGACGTCCGTGGCGGTGCCCAGGACCGCGGCGAGGCGCTCTCGGACCGCGCGGACGGCGGCGGGATCGAACGAGCCGGCGATGACCTCCAACTGGTGGAGGACCTGGCGGATGCGTCCGGCCCCGCCCGATCGGGCGAGGGCGTCGATGCGATCTTCGACGGCGCGGACGCCGGCGCGATGGTGAGCTGGTCGGCCGGGTCCGGTGGCCACGTTCTCGACGAGGACGCGGGCAGGGCCCGACATGTGGAGCCCGGCGGGCATGGGGGTGTCGCCGGGCAGAGCGCCCGGCCCAACGATCGGTCGGATCGTCATACCAGGCAGCTCGAGCGGCGCTCGGCGACCGCCCGGCGTGCTCACGTAGAGCTGGCCCTCGACGGTGAAACCGCCCGCCAGGGCCGACGCCGCGCACACCACCCCGTCCGGCCAGTGGTGCGCGATCAGCTCGTACCGGCGGTGGCGCACGACGTCGTCCGGCGGCAGGGTGGCCCCGACGGCGTAGATGCCGGTCGCCAGCCGCTGCGCCCTGCCCGTCTTGGCCCAGCGGCTCAGCTGGACCTTGTTGGCCGGCGACGCGAACGCCAGTTCGCCATGAGGCGGGGGGGAAGGTGCAACCGGCACTGTGGAATCGACTCCTGGAGCGTGAACCGATGTAACTGGTGGTCGAAGAAAGGCGCCCGTGCTGCAACTGTGGGTTAGTTTATACGCGACACAGGGAGCCTGAGATCAATTTGTGGCGCGTCAGTCGCGCGCTGGGACGGTTAACGACCTTCTTGGTTGCAGGGACGCAGGATTTCGACGCTGGCGGCGACCGCGCTCCACGACCGCACCGTAGGCAAGCGGTGCACCGGAGATTCCCGGCCCTCCCCACAACCAACGAACGGAACTTCCGCTGAGAGGATTTCGTGCCGGTGAACGGAGGATCGCCGCGCCTACAAGGACGCAACGTGCCTGCTACCTGGCCTTTCGCGACCAACCCACTGACTGACTGACTGGCCCTGGCTTCGGCTGGGGCCTTCGTCGTTCCGGGGTCAGCTCGGCGCGGGTAGGGTTCTTGCGTTCGGTGGCCGGCGTGGCGAACCGCGGAGAACCTGGGGTTCGGCTACGCGCTGATGTAGTACCCGGCGACGTCGCCGACCAGGTGGCCGCCGCCCGAGGTGAACAACGAGATCGTGCCCGTCGTGCTCAGGCCGACGGTGACGAGGTTGGCGATGTTCTGCCCCGGCGCGGTGATGTTGAGGTTCGACGCGGTCGGCTTCGACTGGTCGGCCGGCCACACGGTGACGAACCCGGGTTGCGTGGATTCGGCGGCGGTCACGTTGATCACCACCGACGCGGCGCCGACCGAAGGAACCCCCGCCCGGTTGACGACGCTCAACTCGATCGAGCCCTGCGGGCCGACGAGCGACGTTCCCGGCGGGTTCCCGGCTCGCGTGTCGAGGACGCGCGCCGGTGGCAGGGGTTCGAACAGGCCCGAGCGCGAGATCGGTTGCATGCCGTCGGTGAACCAGCCGAGCACGTCGGCGACGAGATGGGTCCCCGACTGGGTGTAGATCGAGATCCGACCGTCTGCGCCGACGGGCACGATCACCTGGTTCGGGATGTTCTGCCCGACGAACGTGACGTTCAACGTGGATGCCTTCGGCCGGGCCTGGCCGGTGGGCCACACGGTCACGAAGCCGGGCGCCGTGGCCGACGCTGCGGTGACGTTCAGGACCACGGCCGCGACGCCCTCCGTCGGTACGCCACCGCGTCCCGCGACGGTCACGTCGACCTGACCGTCGGTCGGCACCGCCGTCGTTCCCGGAACGCCGACGCCCGACCTCGTGTCGAGGACGCGGGCCGGTGTCACCGCCTTGAACCGGCCGGCGCGCACGGCGGAGGGCGTCGGCGCGTAGTAGCCCTCGACGTCGACGACCAGATGGGCGCCCGACTGCGTGAACAACGAGACCTTGCCGTTCGCGCCGAGCTTGACGGTCACGAGGTTGGCGATGTTCTGGCCGGCTGCCGTGACGTTGAGGTTCGAAGCCGTCGGTCGGTCCTCGCCGCTCGGCCAGACCGTCACGAAGCCGGGAGCCAGGCCGCCGGCGACGGTCACGTTGAGCACCACGGCGGCCACGCCGGTGGCCGGCACGCCGCCTCGACCCGTGACCTGGACGTCGATCCCCCCGCCGGCTCCCACGACGTTCCCGGCCGTGATGTCGGTCGGTTCGCGGGTGTCGAGGAGCCGTGCGGGGGTCAGCGCTACGAACGCCGTGGCGCCCGGCTGGGCGGGCGGGATGATGTAGGTGATGCGGACGCTGCCGGACCCGACGGGGGCCACGGCCCACGTGGCGCCCGCCCCGGTGCCGGGCAGGCTCCGCCCCGAGCCGCCGCCTCCCGGAAGCCCGCCGCCGCCCTGCGCCGCCGCGCCGCCGCCACCGCCA
>JANPGL010000393.1:0-8325 GCA_031423915.1 Actinomycetes bacterium
GTGTTCGGGGGATTCGGCAAGCGCGTGTGCGCGCCGGGATGGACCAAGGAGACCGCCGTCGCCGTGTTCGGCGGCGGAGAGTTCGACCTCACCGAGGTTCCGCCCGGCGACAGCGCCACGCTTACCGCGGTCGCGCTGTTCGGCGGGATCGAGATCCACGTGGACCAGGGCTCGCGGATCACGATGTCGGGCTTCAGCCTCTTCGGCGGGCGCGAGGTCAAGGTGACCGCGGGTGGTGGGCCGACGATGCGCATACGAGCGTTCGCGCTGTTCGGCGGGATCGAGGTCAACACGAAGGGTTCAGTCGACGCCGCGCAACGCGCGGGCGGTACCCTGCCCGCTCCGATGGCGACCTGACCGAGACCACCGATTGCCCGGCACACGGCGTCGGTCAGCGAAGACCGTTGCGCTTGGCCACGGTGACCAGCAGCGGGAGGTCGTCGGTGATGATCCCGTCGACGCCGAGGTCGATGACACGCTGCATCGTCGACTCGCGGTCGATCGTGCACGGCACCACCCGGAAACCCTTGCGCGCTTGGCGTCGCCCGTGATCTCGTGCACCTTCAGCAAGGTCGCCGGTCGCGGCGGGTCGATGCGTACGTACATCAGCCGGGGAGGCGGGCCGGATCGGGATCCCAGGCTCGTAGCCGGCGAAGGAGCGATTGCTTCTTGTGCTGGTGGCTGCGCATGCGGTGGTCGATGTCGAGCAGGGTGCTGATCGCGGTGACGATGTGGGGCCCTTTGTTGAGCATGATGCACTCGGCGCGCGCGGCGCGGGCGGCGTCGGTCACCTCGGCTCGCGACGGGCGCCCTGTCCGGGCGAGTTGGTCGAGGACCTGCGTGGCCCAGATGACGGGGATCCGTGCGGCTTCGCAGAGCCACATGATCTCCTCCTGGACTTCGGCCATGCGCTCGTAGCCGGTCTCCACGGCGAGGTCGCCGCGGGCGATCATGATGCCGACCCGTTCCGATCGCATGGCGGTCAGCAGGATCTCGGGAAGCTGCTCGAAGCCAGCGACGGTCTCGATCTTGAGGACGATCCCGAGATGCTGTGAGTGGAGCAGTGCGAGGTGGTGTTGGATCTGTTCGACGTCGGCGGGCGTGCGCACGAACGAGACATCGATGATGTCGGCCAACGTCACCGCGATGGCCAGGTCGGCGATGTCCTGGGAGGTGAGAGCCGGGATCGGGAGCTCGGTGTCGGGGAGGTTGATGCCCTTTTCGCCGCGCAGCCGTGAGCCGCCTGGCCGGGCGTCGTCGATCTGGACCGTCAGCTCGTCGGGCGTGACCCCTACGATTCGACCGCCGATCTTCCCGTCGTCGAACCAGACTCGGTGACCCACCTCGGCGTGATCGAGCACCTCGGGAAGGGAGCACGACACCCGGAGCGCTCCGGCGTCGGTGGTGGCGGTCTCCTGCGAGCGGGTGACGACGAGGTGGTCGCCGCGGTGGAGCACGAGCGCGGTTTCGGTCAGGGGCAGCTCACCGATCGCAGCGGTGATTCCTCCCGCACGGGGGATGTCGAGCGAGAGACCCGTCTCGAAGTAGGTGGTCTTGAACGTCTCGGCGAGGACACCGCCGCCACTCGGGCGCACCTCGGTGATCAGCAGCCGACGCCGTGCGCCGCGTGCGTCGAGGAGCTCGATCTGGTCCCCCTCGCGGCAGTGCCGCAGCGCTGTGGCCGGAACGACTGGGATGGTCGTCGCGCCTTCGGGCGACGAGTCGGTCGCTGCGCCCTCGTGGAGCCACACCCGTGCCGCGGTGACGGCCACGCCGCGTGCGTCGCGGCGGGGCGCAACACGTACGACGGGTGGGCCCGGCGGGAGTGGACCGGTACGGAGCTTGGGACCGCCGAGGTCCATGGCGATCTGGCAGGTGCGGCCGTGATCGGTGGCGGCCACCCGCACGTGCGTCGCCATCCGCTGCCACGCGTCGGGGGTGTCGTGCGCGCAGTTGATCCTGGCTACGTCCATGCCCGCTCGGACGAGATCGTCCACCAACGTCGGATCGTCGGCAGCTTCGGAGGGCAGGGTGACCATCACGCGCGTGGCGCGATCTGGGCCCATCGGTCCCAGCAGACGGGTGGCGTGCCGGGCCAGGTCCGGCGCTCGAACCCGCACCGACGACGCGGGGCCCGCGTCCGCGACACCGTTCAGGCACCGAAGCACGCCGATCACGGCGCCCAGCGTGTCCAGTACGTGGGCCTCGGCGCGTCCGAGCGATGACAGACCGAGGTGCGCCAGGTCGACCTGCAGGCGACAGAGATCGCGACGACGGAACGCCACGTAGTGAACCAAGTTCCGGGCGCCGGCGCGATGCGTGGCATGGACCTGGGCCAGCACGGGCGCGTACACGTCCTCGGCGGCGAGGCACGCCGCGGTCAGACCCTCGAGCTCGGCGCACAGCCGTGTCATCTGCGCGTCGGCCGTGCTGGTGGTGCCGGCGCGAGTCACCGTTGCCTCCCAAGGGGGTTCCGCTCCAGGATCGTGGTGAACTCAGGGAGCCGGAAGAGTCCGAAGTCCATGGGCGGCGTCCCGACACGGAGGTACCGGCCCGAGGCGTCAGCCACTGCACACCAAGGGCCTCGTCGGCCGGCGCCGTCCTGCCCCCAGTGCGATGGCTCCCTCGCCGTGTGCGCTACTCGCTGGAGCGCTGGGCCGACGAGAGCGCCGTTCGTGCTTGCGGTGACCGACGACTGGCGGCCGACACCCTCGGCACGGTCGCCCTGTCCGGTCACGCTCCCACCCTCGCCGCCGGGTTCAGCTCCACCATCTCGAGCGCCTCGTGACCTCCCTCTGCCGGCACTGAGCGGGCGCGGTGACGTCCGGCCCTACCGATGCTGCGGCGCTGTGAGCACAGTGGACGAGATGATGGATCGGTGGCACGACGGCGGTTGGGGCTGGGGCGGCTGGGTGGCCATGGCGGTGATGATGCTGGTGTTCTGGTCGGTCATCGCTGCCGTCGTGGTGACGTTGGTGCGAACGAGGCGACATGACGGTCGTGTCGAGGTGACGGGATCGCTCCACCACGATGCCGAACGGGTCCTCAACGAGCGCTTCGCGCGGGGCGAGATCGACGAGGAGGAGTTCGAACGCCGTCGCGACGTGCTCCGGCGATGAGCCGACTCGGCTCTGGCGCGAGTTCGGGATCGTGGCGCTCGTGGTGGTGGCGATGGCCGTTCTTCCACTCGGGGTGATCGGTCTCATCGCCGGCACCCGCACGGTGGGCCGAGACCGCTGCATCGTGGGCGTCAGGACGAGGTCGGGTCCCGCCAGGCCGCGTCGACGAGGTGTTGGTCGTGGTCGTACAGCCAGCACTCGACGAGCTGGTGACCGTTCGTTCGATACCGCAGCGCGCGTTGGACGGTCATGGGCGCGCCCTCGACGATCAGTCGTTCGGTCACGAAGAGGGCGCCGGTCGGACCGTCGTCGTGGATCTGGTCGATGCTGACCAGCTCCCGTCGCCCTCGTTGCCTGGTGGCGAGGAGGATCTCGATCAGGCGGTCACGTCCGACGTGGGTACCGGCGAACGGTGACTGGCCGCCGTAGTGGGTGACGACGTCCTCGGCGTAGCACGCCGTGATCGTGGACACATCCTCTTGCTCCCAGGCCCGTGCGTATCGAGTCACGACGCCCGTCTCCAACGGCTGGGTGACGTTCTCGGGGGTCGGGGTGGCCATGACGACCACGATGATCGCCCCTGGTGGGTCGTGCCACTACCTGTGGGGTCATCGCTGCGGCCATTGGCCCGGGGCGCGTCGTGGAAGCCTCACCGGGGGACATCGTCACGACCCCGCCGGCTCAGGTCATCGCTGCCCTTCCCTGCGTCGACTCCCCGCGAGATCCGCCCCGTCTCGTCGTGCTCGCGTCCAGGCGAGCGCTGACGATGCGGGGGACGAGCCGTCGCAGCCTCCAGAAGGTGTCCTCCATCAGGATGTGGTCGAACTCACCGTTGCGTCCGCTGCTGTACAGCCCGGCAACACCGGTGCCGTTGACGGCGAGGTCAGCGCGGTCGTCCTCGTAGTCGAGGGCGAACACCGGGTAGCCGAGCGGCTGGCGCAGGACGCTCGCACCTATCACTCTGGATCCGATGTCGCCGATCAGCGGGCCGAGCGTCGTCACGCACCGGGCGACGGCCTCGTCGTCGGAGAGGCGCCACACGTCATCGCCGGGCTGAGCGCCGAGCTCGCACAGGATCATCGTCTTGCCCTCCGGCGCGATCCACGGCATCGCCAGCGGGGTCTCCGTGACTCGGAAGTACGGGAACCCCTGCGGAGTCCACACCACCACGTCGGGCAGGAGGTCACGCCCCGTCAGCTTCAGGTTCACCAGCACGAGCCCGCGGAACCGGAAGCGGGCGAAGCGCTCGAGCCGGTCAGTGCCCTGCACCAGACTCGGCAGACGGTGCACCGGCAGCGTCGAGATGACCGTGTCGGTCTCGATGTCGTTCCCGTTCACCCGTGCGCCGACGACTCGGCCGTCGTCGACGTACACCGCTTGGGCGGGGTGCTCGAGCTGAACGCCCCGGGGTAGTTGGCTGGCGACGTGCTCACAGATGGCGCCGACGCCGCCAGCGGGCGACACGTGGTGCACACCGGTAGCCGATGGCTCTTCTTTGCAGTAACCGATCATGACGGCACGGCGAGTGAGGCGTTGCGCCACGCGCAGCCAGATCGTCTGTGCCAGCCCGGTGGGGATCTTGTCGATCACGCTCGCCGAGAGTTCCTCGGCGGGTAAGCCGGACCACGCTTCCAGCAAGGGCAGGGCGACCTCCTCCGCCAGCGCGACGCCGTAGTCGTGCCGGAACCGGTCGGCCGCCACGGTCAGGTCCCGATCGGGTCGGCGCACGCGCTCGGACAGCGCGCTCGCGACGTAACGCGGTACACCGAGCAGGCCGACCGGGTAGTGCGGGTGGTGCCGCGCGCCGAGGTGCACCACCTCGCCGTAGCGCGGCAGGACATGGAATGGCCCCGGCATGCCGAGCGCAGCCACGAACCGGTTCGTGACGAAGTGGGCGCCGATGTCGTAGCTGAAGCCGTCTGCATCGACGTGGCTGGCGGCCATGCCCGCCAAGCGGGGACCGGCCTCGTAGACGTCGGCGTCGACGCCGTACCTCGCGAGCTCGTGAGCGGCTACCAGGCCGGCGATGCCCCCACCGATGACCACCACGGGCGGACGGCTGGCGCTCATGAGGGCCTGCGCAGGATCACACGGAGCAGTGCGCCCCGACCCGCAACCGTGAGCGCGCCGTCGAGCACCGTGAACACCGCGAGAGCGGGCGCAGCAGTCAACGAGAACCGATCGACGATCCATCGCGGCGCGCCCCAGTCGTCCAGCCAGTTGCGCACGCTGTAGGTCCAGTTCACGGGGCTCGTCGTCGTCCCCAGTTCGTCGATGTCGAGTCCACCCCGTTCGGCCAGCAGGCGCATCGAGCTCCTGTTGAACAGGTTCCAATGCCGGGGAAAGTGGTAGCCGCCCCAGTGTCGGCCCTTCGCCAGCGCGAAGTCCGGCGAGTCGGTCGAGTCGGTGATCAGGTACAGGCGTCCACCTGGACGCAGCACCCGGGCGATCGCCTGGAGGAGCACGACAGGGTCGGCGACGTGCTCGATGGTCTGGATGCACAGGGCCATGTCGACCGACCCCGGCTCGATGTCGGCCCCCTCGATCGTGCTCAGCTCGACCGACAGACCCTTGCGCCGCGCCGCGGCCACGGCACGTTCGTCGGTATCGACACCACGCAGCCGCCAGCCTGGTGGTCCGTGACGGCGCAGCAGGTCGAGGTGGAACCCGTCGCCACACCCGACATCGAGCACCGATGCGTCGGAGGGCAACCCGCGCCCGGCCCGCAGCAACCGGCGCGCCTCGAGCCGGCTCCGTACACGGTGCACGACGCCGAACTGCTCCTCGTCGAAGGAAAACGCGTGGTAGCTATCGGGATAGATGCGCCCCATTTCGGACAACGCCGGGCGCGGGTCGAGGTAGACCAGACGGCACCGGGGGCACTGCACGGCCAGGAACGACTGGTCGGACGTCCGATACTCGAAATCCTCCCCAACGCCGATCGGCCTCCCATCCTGGCCGCCGCACAAGCAGCAGCCAGCAGGCACCATCGAGATCTCGCTCCGTTCCGCCGTCATCGCCGACTGTCGCGTGCCTTCGTTCACTTCGCCTCCCGTTGCTTTCGGCTGGCATGGAGCGAGAACCACAAGATCGGTCGCCGACCACGGTCCGGTCAGCGATGGTCCGGCGACGCCGGCCGCCGAAGCACGATCTCAGTCATGGGAGTGGAAAGCGCGGCGAGAACGGGCGCGTGAGCGCGTCGACTCCGGCCCCGACCGGCGAACCGAACGACTCCCCCGACCGACCGACCGCCCGTACGAACAGAACGATCCATGATCGGGGCAACCTACCAGCGCGTTGCGTCCGCTGACATGGCGGGTGGCGGCGCGACGCCGGTGCGCGGTTGCCCCAGGGCGCTACGTGGGGGCCGTCGCTCAGCGACGCACGATCGCCTGGGCGAGCGCGAGGAGGGTGCCGGCATCGGCGCACCCCGGTACCTGGTTGGCGGGCGAGGTGGCGGACTCACCGGGTGACGTGAAGACCTGGAGAGCGGGCGGCATCGCGTAGCGCTGATCGATCCGGTCGTACGACAGCATCACGACGGCACCGGACCATTCCGCGTAGCCGACGAGCAGCCCGGGTCCCGCCGCGAGGCCGTGGTAGGCGGGGTCGAACCAGTACGTGGGCGTGCCCGCGGGAATCGCCGCCATCAGCTCGTCGGACGTCGGAAGCACGACGCCGATGGCCTCGGGCGTGAAGAAGTCCTCCGGGAGCGGCTTTCCGTCAGGAGCTCCTCGAAGCCCACGTCGCCGGTGAGAAGGGATTCGCCGAGCTGGTGTCGTTCACACGGCACTGACCCGCCCCTCCGCCGGGGGCTCCGGGCCGGGCTCGAGTCACGGCGCTGATCCAGCACGCCAGGCACACCGCACCTCGCCGGCTGCTGATCCCACTAGTGCCCAGCTGCGCCGCTGGTGCGCCTCGACGTTGATGGGCGTGGCGACGTCAGCGGAAGAAGACGCCGTTGCGCTCGCGGCCGACGCCGCCGGACACAGTGACCTGCGGGCCGCCATCGGACGTATAGGACACGCCGGAGATGTCGTCGCGCACGGTGAACGCGATCGTCGATGCACCGGGCACGAAGCGTCCGCTGAAACCGAACGTGTCATCATCGAGCGTCACCGGTGCGCCGTTCGGTCGCCAGTGAACGTCGAAGGAGACGTGCCCCGGTTCGCTCACGGGGTTCGGTGACACCGCGTTGGCGAAGTCATGGAAGTCCGGCACGCGCACGTTGCGCATGCGGAGCCGCGCGTGGCCCTCGCGGGCGTCGACGTCGATCGCATCGTCGGGTGCCGGCATCGTCCAGAACAAGCCCGACGGCTCGATGCCGGGCTCGAAGTCGTGGAGCTGCACCGAGTTGGAGAAGTCGCCGACGGCGCCTTCGAACAGATCGATTCATATGAAGGCGAAGGATCGTTCGCGCAGGCGGCCGTCCATTGCGATGTAGTGGCCCTGCATGAAGCGCATGTCGGCGTCGAACCACCATGTCGATCCGTCGCTGCCGTGGGCGGTGCCCTGCACTTCGGTGGCGCCGACGTCGCCCTTGAAGTCCGTGATCGTCGACAGATCGAGTCCCACGGCCGGGAAGAACGCGTGAGCCAGCGGATCGTGGGTGACGAAGTTGAAGTTCGCGTCGAAACCACCGGGGATCGGACGGGGAGAGGGATCCCGGCCGCGCTCATGCGCGTCGGCCGCGACCGCGGGCCACGCGCCATCGACGGCGACTGCGCCGAGGAGCGCCACGCCGCCTCGCAGGAACGTCGATCGGGAGAAGCGTCGATGCTCGATCACGGGGCCACCTCCGTGTGCAGAATTCTGGATGCCGCCGATGCAGCGGCCGCCGCTGCATCACGTCTGACCGGCCGAACGATGCGTCATACGCGACGTCACCGTTGGCGCCCATCGGGCCGTTCGCCCGTTCCCAGCCATCGACACCCACGTGCGACGAACCGCCGCGACGTGAGCAACTATGCGACGGCGCGGCCCGAGTGTCAATGACGACTGCGTAGTACACCGTGAGATGCGTCATCGGTGCACGCCGCGCCCGGGGGAGCAGGCCGGAGCCCGTCGGCCAGGGGACGGCCACCCATACCGTGTCATCCCATCTCGATCTCGTTCGTCCCCGATGACGATCACGCACAACGCCGACGCCACAAACGCCAGTGAGCGCGAAACGAGCACGCCAGATCGGCCGGGATGGGTGGGCTGG
>JANPGL010000394.1:0-2174 GCA_031423915.1 Actinomycetes bacterium
CGATCACGAGGAATGGCTTGGGCAGACGGTGGGTGGCGCCGTCGGCGGTCACCTGCCGCTCCTGCATCGCTTCCAGCAGCGCCGCCTGGGTCTTGGCGGGGGCGCGGTTGATCTCGTCGGCCAGCACCAACTGGGCGAAGACCGGGCCGGCGCGGAACACCGGCACGTTGGTGGCCAGGTCGAGGACGGTGGCGCCCGTGATGTCGCTCGGCAGCACGTCGGGGGTGAACTGGACGCGTGAGAACGTGAGACCTGCGGCGGTGGCGACCGAGCGGGCCGTCAGCGTCTTGGCCACGCCGGGCAGGTCGTCGAGCAGCACGTGCCCGTCGGCCAGCAGCCCGGCCAGGATGAGCTCGAGCTGGGGGCGCTTGCCGACGACGGCGCGCTCGACCTCGTCGAGGATGCGACCGGCGAGCTCGCTCGCCGCCATCATCACGCGCACCAGCCGGGCGCGTGCGTCCTGCGGGGAGGGTGGGGCCAACTCGGTCTGAGGCATCGTCATAGTGGTGATCGCTCCGTGCAGGGGGACCCGCGCCCGGTCCGTCCAGTGGCCAACTCGGTGGTCATAGCCGCTCCAGTTCGTCGAGCAGTGCAGGCAGCGCGTCCGCCGGTATCTCGAGCGAGGGTAGATGCTGCGCGCGCCCAGTGGCGGGACCGGGCGCGACCACCCCCCACATGGCGAGCGACAGGTGCTGCTGTATCGCCTGGTGGTCGGCGGGATCGTCGATGTCGAGGCGCATGCCGGCGAGGCGCGCTACGGCCACGCGGCGTAGGTGCAGCAGGACCGTTGGGGTGAGGATCTTGCGTCCATCGGAAGCCGTGGAGTCCTGGACCGAGCGGATCAACGTCTCGAGCTCGGGCGGTACGTCACGCCGTTCACGCTCGTGCTGCACCGGTTGGAAGCGGCTCGTGGTGGCGAACGGGATCGACCGGACCAGCGCGAGCACGCCGGACCCCGCGACGGCGGCGGCCGCCACGATGAGGACCGCTCGCGCCGTCGGCCCCGCCCAGCCCGGCACGGTGACGGCGGCGACCCCACAGAGGACCGCCAAGACGAGCAGGACGCGCCGGGGTGCCGTGACGTGCGCCGGAGGACGGGTGGAGCTCATCTGCGCCGCCCGGACAGCGCGGGCTCGGGTCGTTCGGCCAGGTGCCCGAGGCCGGCACGCAACGCGTCGAGCGCGTCGAGGCGGTGACCCTCGTGCATGGGGTGGGTCGAGAAGCGTGCCAGGACGAACAGATCGGTGAGCCGTTCGAGCGGAGCGGGCGGCACCTGGAGCGCGGCCAGGCACCGGTGGAGGTGCTCGAGGGGCGCTTCCTGGGGGCTGCGGGGGAGCCCGGCTCGGTCGAGCCCGTCGAGCAGCTTGGCGTAGGCGCCGATGATGCCGGTGCGCGGATCGGGGTCGGTGAGCATGGCGTCGATCGACTCGCCGAACGCCTCGGCGGCCCGGGTCCGGTCGATGGTCGTGTCGTCGAACAGGAGCTCTCGGGCCTGCGACCGGTCGTCGGGACCGGGTCGGAAGCGCACGCCGCGCAGGGTGAGCACGAGTGCGGTGAGGACGAGGCCACCGAGGAGCACGGTGGCGGCGACGGCGAGGGCGGCGACGAGGCCACGTACGCGGCCGACGCTGCGCTCGATGATCTCCACCGGCGCCGTCGAGGCACCCGGGTCGTTCGGCTTCACGGCGTCCGGAGCAACGGGAGCAGGCCGCGGGTCGAGGTACACGATGCGCTCGGGGGCGCCGTCACAGTCGGTGTCGACGACCACCTGGACGCGTTGGGCGCCGGGCGCGGCGGCGGCCTCCACCTCGTCGACGGTCGGCCCCGACGCCTTCGGGCACGTGGGCAGGACGCGGTCGACCTGACCGTCACCGTCGAGGTCCAGCCCGAGGGTGGCTCGGCCGGCGCTGTCACCGTCGGCGCGGCCGTCGCCGTTGGCGTCGACCGGCCGGGCCGTCAGCGTGAAGCCCGCGTCGCGCGTGATGGCGCCGCGCTCGCGCAGGGGCGTGGTCGACGCGCCGGCCAGCGCGCCGAACCCGGCCGCCCGCAAGCCAAAGGCTCGCTGCTGCAGCACGGCAAGCTGATCGATTTCATCGCCCGCAACTACGAGCACGATGAGGCGGGCCGGTGGTTCTTCCAGAACGGTCCGCAGCGCGTGTATGTCGAGCTCGAGG
>JANPGL010000395.1:0-7742 GCA_031423915.1 Actinomycetes bacterium
GCCGGGCAGACGGTGGCCAACCTCGTCACCGTGCCCCTCGGGGCGGGCGGGCGCGTCTCGCTGTACACGCTGTCGCCCGCACACCTGCTGGCCGACGTCGCCGGTTACTACGAGCCGGCCACCTCGGCGCGAGCCGGCCGGTTCCGGCCGGCGCCGTCGCCGACGCGCCTGCTCGACACGCGCACCGGCGTGGGCGCACCGGCGGCGCTGCCCGGCGCCGGCGCCGTCGTCGATCTGCAGGTGACGGGCAACGGACCGGTGCCCGCCGCCGGCGTCGCCGCCGTCGTGCTCAACGTGACCGGCGTCGACGCGCCCGCCGCCGGCTACGTCACCGTCTGGCCGTCCGGCACGCCGCGCCCCCTGGCCTCGAACCTCAACCTGGCGGCCCGCGACGTTCGCCCCAACCTGGTGGTGGTGCCCGTGGGTGCCGGCGGGCGGGTGTCGTTGTACACCCAGTCGGGAACCCACCTCCTGGCCGACGTGACCGGCTGGTTCACCGACGACACGGCCGCCGACGACGTGAGCGGGCTGTTCGTGCCGGTGCCGCCCCGGCGCATGCTCGACACGCGCCTGCTGCCCGCGGCGCCGCTCGCCGCCGGTGCCGTCGTGGCCCGCCGCATCGCCGGCACATCGGTGGTGCCGCCAGGTCTGGCCGGTGCCGTCGTCGCCAACGTGACGATCACCGAACCGGCCGGTCCCGGCTACGTGACCGCGTGGCCGGCGGGTGTGGAACGGCCGTTGGCCTCGAACCTCAACGTCGTGCGGGGCCAGACCGTGGCCAACCTGACGATGGTCGGGCTGGGCTCCGACGCGCTGGCGCTGTACACGCAGTCGCCGGCGCACCTGATCGTCGACGTCGCCGGATGGTTCGTGACCTGACGACTCCGTCGCACGCCTACGTATCCGACGTCCCCCCTGTCGCTCGTGACCGGTGTCTCGTCGCCCGCCCGGGCGAGGGCGGGAAGGCGGTGGCCAGTGGGTGGTCGACGGCGGCGGACGGGTGTGCGCATCCGGGTCGACTTCGATGCCCACGGTCTCCGCCTGACGGGCGTCGAGGCAACGGCGGCACCGTCGGCGGCCGGCGGGCCGCCGACGGATGCGCCAGGGTTCGTGGTGCAGGCATGCGACGGCGAGGGCCGCGTGCTGCACACCGAGCCGGTGGCGGCCACCGCCGTCGTGCCCGGCGACGTGGCGGGACCAGCGTTGCTCCCGCCCGCCGGCACGTTCGAGGCCGTGCTCCCGTGGCCGCCACAGGCGCGCTGGATCGTCGTCGCCCGGCGCGACGCCGGGGGTGGGGCCGCCACCGCGGTGGCGCGCTTCGGTCTGAGCGGTGCGGTGACCGCCGCCGGCTGACGGACGGGGGCACGGGCCGGTGCCCGGGTCGTGGGTAACCTCGCCGCTGTGAGCGACACCGCCGGCCCCGCCGACTTCACCCGAGACCTCGTGCGGTGGGCCGAGACGCTCGCCGCCATCGCCCGCACCGGGCTCGGGTTCACCGAGAGCCTGTACGAGCGCGAGCGCTTCGAGGAGGTGCTGCACGTCGCCGGCGACATCAAGGCCGCGGCCGACGAGGCGTTGGAGGTCCGGCGCGAACAGGACCACTTCGTGCAGGAGTGGCTCGACTCCGTGGGCGAGGGCGTGCCCGGCTACGTGACGCCGAAGGTGGCCGTCGGGTGCATCGTCGGCAACGAGCGCGGCGAGATCCTGCTCGTGCAGCGGCCCGAATCGGCCATCTGGCTGTACCCGACCGGCTGGGCCGATGTCGGCTACTCGGCGGCCGAGGTGGCGGTGAAGGAGGTGGCCGAGGAGACGGGCATCATCGCCGTGCCGCGCCGGGTCCTGTCGATCGTCGACGGCCAGCGCATGGGCTTCACGCGCTTCGGCATGTACATGATCGTGTTCCACCTCGAGGCCGTCGGCGGTGAGCTGAAGGGCCACCCGCTCGAGACGCTCGACGTCGGCTGGTTCACCGAGGAGACGATGCCGTCCAACACGGCCGGCTTCTCGTGGTGGGGCCCCCAGGCCATGGCCGCCATCCGCGGCGAGGACCTGACGGTCACCTTCGACGCCCCCCGCGACGACGTCTGGCGCAAGGTCGCCGAGGAGCACTAGCCGCCCGGCCGTTCGGCCGCGGTTCGGGCGCCAGGCGGCCGGGAC
This sequence comes from Actinomycetes bacterium, assembly GCA_031423915.1. Lineage (GTDB taxonomy): Bacteria > Actinomycetota > Acidimicrobiia > Acidimicrobiales > Ilumatobacteraceae > JANMAT01. The sequence goes on from JANPGL010000395.1 coordinate 2,158, forward strand.
TCGGGTTCTCGGTGTGGCGGTGGACCTCTATGTCTTCAGCGACACCGAGAACGGCCGGGCCCGGCCGCCCGCCGATCAGCCCGCGAGTTGGGACAGCAGCGCGGCGACGATGCCGACCTTGCCCTCGGTGGCTTCCCAGACATCGCCGATCGAGTCGTGGTCGACCACGCCGTAGGCGTCGGGGGCGAGGCCGATGATCTCGGTGCACGAGGCGGCGAGCGGGATCGGCTCGATCTCGTCGCCGAAGCCGGGGAACGCCTCGAGGCCATCCCACAGCTGCTCCACCGGCGCAGGCGGCGGCTCACCGATGCGCAATGCCCACACGGTGCGCTCCCACAGCTCGTAGGGGCTCACCCCCTTCGGGCGCTGGAAGTCGGCCACGGGGTGCAGCCGCCACTCGATGGCGGACCCGGCGGGGCCGTCGTCGCGGAACCACGTGTGCGAGCCGTTGACGTAGGCGTCGGTGGGCTCGCCGAGCCGCACGTCGAGCGCGGCGATCAGCTCGGCGGAGATCTTCCAGACGCAGGTGGGGACGCGTTCGGCCACGGCCCGGCCCGTCACTGACCCTGGTCGCGCAGGAACCGCTCGACCTCTTCGACGAGCGACGCCGGGTCGGCGGGCTCCTCGAGCCCGGGTTCGTCGTCATCGTCGTCGTCGTCGGCGTTCTCGTCGTAGGCGGCCTCGAGCCGACGGACGTACCCGGCGAGCTCGTCGTCGTCGGCCACGTTGGAGGCCACCTCGGCCTCGTAGTCGTCGGTGGCGTCGACCAGGCCGCGCAGATCGGCCGGCGTGCCGATGATGTCGACGGCCCGGCGCAGCAGGCCAAGCGCCGCCTTGGGTGACGGCGTGCCCGGCGCGTAGGCGGGGACGGCGGCCCACAGCGACACGGCCTGCATGCCGGCGGTGGTGCAGGCGTCCTGCAGCACGCCGACGATGCCGGTCGGCCCTTCGTAGCGCGACCGTCGGAGGTCGAACCGTTCGATGAGCTTCTGGTCGGTGGCGGTGCCCATGATGTTGACGGGGCGCGAGTGGGGCACGTCGGCCAGCAGCGCGCCGAGCGTCACCACCATCTGGGCACCGAACGACTGGGCGACCTCGACGATCTGGCGGCAGAAGCCGCGCCAGCGCAGCTGGGGCTCGGTGCCGGCCAGCAGCAGCACGTCGCCGCCGGGCGTGGAGGCGGCGTAGAACTCGTTGGGCGGCCACACGATCTCGCGGGTCTGCCCATCGACGAGCCGTACGAGCGGCCGGGTGGCCTGGAACTCGAAGTACTCCTCGGGGTCGATCTCGGCGACCTTCGTGGCCTTCCACGTGGCGATCATCTGCTGGACCGACAGCGACGCGGCATCACCCGCGTCGTTCCACCCCGTGAACGCGCAGATGAGGGTGGGCGTGCGCAGCTGCGGCCGCTCGTGCCAGGCGACGTGTTCCATCGGCCGTCACGCTACCGGTCCGGCGCCGCCCCGGGGTGTTCGGAACTCTCCCGGGGCCCTCGGTCGGCGCTCGGTGGCTACGGCGCGAATTCGCTGGGCGGGTAGTAGCGAGCGCCGCCCCCGACCGCCACGACGTCGTCGAGCCAGTTGCCCTCGTAGACGTCGTTGGGCCCCTGGATGAGGTCGGGTGCGTCGGCACCCTCGGCGGTCGTGACCAGCGTCCACGCCTGGCGCTTGTAGGTGAAGTTCTCGGGGAACAGGCGGTGCGCTTCGCGCCACCACGGCACGGCGGCCTCGTGACCGACCGTGGCGAGGAGGTGTTGGCCGAGCTCGAAGCAGGCGGCGGCGCGGGCCCGGTCGGCGTCGTGGGGTTGGCTGCGCGCCACCACCTCGTCGGGTGACAGGGCGTAGGGCGAGGCCGCGCCGTTGCGGGCCCAGTCGAGCACCGCCTGGCGGTAGGCGGGGCCCACGTCGGGCAGCTTGCCGACTTCGGCCATCATCTTCACGAGTCGTTCGGGGGTGCCGTCGGGCAGCTCGGGCCGCGGCCCGCGCGCCTCCACCGAGGCCAGCTCGGCCGGGCGCACCAGCACCCCGTGCTCGTCGATCCACACGGCCATGGGCACGTTGACGAAGCCGAACAGGTCACCGGTGACGTGGCCCGTGTCGATGAGGCTCGGGTGCGTCGGCGCGGCCGCATCGATCCACGGGGTCGCCATGTCGACCACGGAGTCCATCGCCACGGTCACGACCGTGATGCCGCGCGGCTCGAGCTCGGCGTGCAGTGCCTGCCACACGGGCAGGCTGGTGCGGCAGCCTCACCAACTGGCCCAGGCCACCATGATGACGCGGCGTCCGCGCAGCGACGACAGCTGGAACGAGTCGCCGTCGCGCGTCATGAGCACGGGGTCGGCCGCCACGGCGGTGGCCAGGCCGGGCCCGCCGGTCGACGGGCCGAGCGACCACACGCCGTGGGCCTCGTCGTGGACGAGCGGCATGCCGAGCCGGTCGGCGGCGACGCGGACGTCGAGCCGACCGTCGCCGAGCAACGCACCCGGTGCGGGCACGCACACCTCGCCGCGGCACAGGCCTTCGGGCTTGGGCTCCCAGCCGGTGCGGGCGGTGAACGCCGCGGTGTCGACCGTGAGATCGGTGAGGATCATGAGCCCATCGCCTTCTTGGCCAGGTCGTCGGCGCCCGACGACAGGTACGCCCCGGCAGCGCGCAACGCTGCGCCCCAGGGCTTCAACAGTTCGAACAGTTCGTCGGCGTCGTCGCCGAGCGCCGCCATCGGCGCCGCCATCTGGGCGTCGGTGGCCACCTCCACCGCTTCGCGGGCGGCGCGGCCGGCGTCGCTGAGCCCGGCGCCGTCGAGCAGGCCGCGCGAGCGCAGGCGTTCCTCGGCGGCGTCGAACTCGGCGTCGGTCCACGCCCGGGTGCGGCTGTAGCTGCGCATCGGGAAGCCCCAGTAGAGGTCGGTGAGGAGGCAGATCTCGGTGGCGTCGAACCCGAGCCCCACCCATGCGGCCGTGTGGCTGTCGCCCCGGTACTCGCGCAGCAGGTCGCCGTGGCGCCACATGCGCCCGAGCGGGTCGTCGGGCACCACCTGCGAACGCAGGCCGGCGTACAGGGGCCGGCCCTCGGGGCGCAGCGTGGCGGTGGCCCGTTCGAACAGCTCGGTGACTCGCCCCAGGCCGTCGGGCGACGGGCCGAGCACGCGGTGGAGCTGGGCGATGGCGCCGGCGTCACGCGCTGCGCAGATGGTGACGGCATCGGTGAGCGACCAGCCGTACGTCACCGACGGCACGACGGCGGCCGGGCTGAACACGGCGAACGCCGCGGCCACGAGGTCGCCGGGCACCTGGCCCATCACCGACCCCCGGCTGGTGAAGTAGGCGGGGCCGTCGGGCAGTTCGGTGTTCCCGGCCTTGCTCGACGAGCCGGCGAAGCCGAGCGCGGCATAGGCCTGGTGGCACTCGGGCGAGAAGTAGACCTGGCCGGTGACGGGCTCGATGAGCTCGGCCAGCCGTCGGGTCGGGGTCTTGGCGTCCTTCACGGGCATCGCCGGACCCTAACCCCACCGGTGACCGAGGCTCATACGGTGAGCCGGTGACCCCGCCCGACGACCGCTTCGTGCCCGTGACCGACGTGCTCGCACTCGAGGACGGGCCGGTCGGCGTGCGCGTGGGCGACCGGGCGATCGTGGTGTTCCGCGACCGGGGCGGGCGGCTCGGGGCCCTGCCCGACCGGTGTCCGCACCGCGACATGCCGCTGTCGACCGGCTCGATCGGGTTCTTCGGCGAGTTGGTGTGCGGCTACCACGGCTGGGCGTGGGACGTCGACGGTACGTGCGTGCGCATCCCGATGTCGCACGCCACCATGCGCCCGGCCCAGGCCCGGCTGGCGCCGTACGAGCTGCGCGAGCACGACGGTCGCGTCTGGGTCGCCGTCGACGGGCCCGGTCGCTAGCCCCAGGGGCCGAGCGAGACGGTCAGTCCGAGAGGTCCTCGGCGGCCTGGCGCACCTGCCAGTCGCGGTCGGACGCGGCCCGTGCCAGCGCGGCGTCGACGTCGGGCCCGTCGAACGGGGCGAGCGCTATGACGGCGCGCCGGCGGATGGCCGGCTTGTCGGCCGTGGCGGCCAGGATGGCGGGCAGTCCGCCGGCGTCGCCGATGGCGCCGAGCGCGGCCACGGCGGCCTCGCGCACGAGCGGATCGCGATGGGTGGTGACCAGTTCCGCGAGCCGGGCGACGACGGGCGGGTCGACGGCCTCCTGCTCGCCACAGGCGAATGCGGCCACCTCCACGACGGTGGCGTCGCCGTCGTGGAGCAGGGCGAGCAGCGACGTTCCCGGCAAACGCCCGGCCAGCTCACAGGCGCGTCGACGCACCGCGGGCGACGGGTCGGCCAACGCCGCGTCGAGGTCGGCGGCGGTGAGCGCGCCGATGCGGTCGAGGGCGCCCAGCCCGGTGGATCGCACCTCGGGGTCGGTGGCGGCGACGGCGAGCCGGGCGGTGGCTTCGTCGCCGGCGTGCCCGGCTTTGGCGGCGGCTCGGCGGTCGAGCGGACGCTCCGCGCTCATCGCGCCGTGCTGCTGAGCAGCAGCATGGTGGCGATGGCCGCGGCGGCCACGACGATGGCGATGAGGGCGCCCAGGACCGCGGTCATCGTGCCGAGGCCGACCACGGCGAGGAGGCGTCGCCACAGGGGCGTGCGCCGGTAGGGCTTGGTCGGGTGCTCGCGCAGGACGGCGGCGGAGCCCTCGCGCCGGAGCGGCCCGATGGCGACGCTGCGCACGGCGGCCTCGGGAAGGGGGAGGGGGCGGCCGCGTGGAGCGAGGCGCTGCCGTCTGGCAGGCTGACGGCGGTCCAGCGCCACCAACGCGAACACGGCGCCGACGGACACGAAGAACGCCCAGAAGATCAGCTTCGAGGTGAGCTCCACTGGAACCGATGCTACCCCCCGTCCCTCTGCCGCCCCCGGGCGCGGTGCCGCCGCCGCTGCCTCCGGCGCGCCAGGTGCGTCCGGCGCGCCGCTGGCCGTTCGCGTTGGCCGCCTTGGCCTTCGCCGCGCCCGCGGCGCTGGTCGTGGCCTCGGGGATCACGCGTGACGCGTTCGCGGTCACCCCGGGGGCCGCCAGCCCGACCGGGTCGCGGATCACCGTCCAGGGTGCCACGACCTACGACGCGGCCAGATCAGCCGATGTCCTGTTCGTGACGGTGGGGGTGCCGCGTCTGAACGCGCTCAGCGAGCAGATCGCCAAACGCGAGAGCGCCGACGAGATCGTGCCGGCCCGCGCCATCCTGGGCGATCGCACGCCCGCCCAGAACCGGGAGGACAACCTCCAGCTGATGGGGTACTCGAAGGACTTCGCGTCGTACGTGGCCCTCCGACGCCTCGGCTACGACGTCAAGCTCACCGGCGGGGGCGCCGCGGTCGAGAGCACGTGCCTGGCGGTGTCGGAGGACGGCAAGACCTGCACCCGCGAGGGTCCGGCGGCCAAGGTGCTGCGCAAGGACGACGTGATCGTCGCCATCGAGGGCGGCCCCGTGCACCTGGCCGGCGACATCCCGCCGCTGCTGAAGGGGCACAAGCCGGGCGACGTCGTGGCGGTCACCATCAAGCGGCAGAAGGAGCCGGCGCCGCTCGACGTGC
>JANPGL010000396.1:0-3378 GCA_031423915.1 Actinomycetes bacterium
CTGGCCGACACCCTGGCGCAGGTGGTGAGCGGCGCACCGGACCCGGCGGCAGCGCCGCCCGCGTACGCGACCATCGTGCAGGCCACGTGCGCCAACGGTCACTTGGCGGCAGGCATGGCGGGGGGTGTGGAGATCGCCGAGACGGCTACCCGGATCGGTGGGATGCCGACGATGTTCCTCGCCGCGGCTACCGGGGAGTACGGGGGTGTCGCGTGGCTCACTGGTGCGCCCGACTTGGCGAGCCTGGAAGCCGCGGAGGCGAAGGTCAACAACGACGCGAGCTTCGTCGCTCTCGCCGATCGGGTCTCGTCTGCGTACCTGCCCCACGCCAGTAACACCATCTACCGTCGGATCGGGTGACCGCGTCCGGGTTGGTGGTTCGTTTCAACGAACCACCACCCCGACGCGCGCCCAGACAGCAGCTCCCGCCACCGCCGATGCTGTGACCACCGCCAGTGCGCGTGTTTCGCGTGGCGATAACACGTGCCGCCCGCACCAATGTTCGCCGGTTCCCGGGCGCTGGCGCCGTCGATCTCGGTGAGTGAAACCGGGTAGCTTTCGGCTGCGTCGGTCGGCCTACCTGGCCTGCGCTTCTCGAAGGGACGCCTATTGCGGGCGAGCGTCTACCGCTGTCAGGCTCGGCACGTCTCGGCGGCGGCGTGGTCGTTGGCACTCAGGGCTCGACAACGACCTTGATCGCCTTCGAGGATGCTCTATCGCGCGCTGCCGCGAACGCCTCTCCGGCCGCGTCGAGGGGGAAGCGGTGCGTGATGAGAGCCTCGGTGATGATGGGCCGCTCGGCAAGGATGCTCGCTGCGACGTCGATGTCTCTTGATGGGCCAACCCGTCCATACGCAATCGATGGGATGAGGTCGACCTCCTTCAACGTGAATGGAGTCGAGGGTCCGATGGTGAGCCCCTCCCAGTTGCCTCCGAGGTAGACGACGCGCCCACCGGACCGCACCAGGTTGATGGCTTGCTCCACTGACGTTGAGGTACCCACGGCGTCGATGACGACGTCGTAGCCATCCGACACCTCGAGCGAAGCGCCGAGCCGTTCACCCGCCGCCCGCTGATGCTCATAGCGGGCGACCAGATCGACGCGAGCACCGGTGGCCACCGCAGCGACGGCTCCGCAAAGCCCGATCGAACCGCCACCGATGATGCCGACCCGGTGCTGGGACGTGACCCTTCCTCTGCGCACTCCGTGGACGGCGATGGCGAGCGGCTCGACCAGCGCGGCATTGCGTGGCTCGACGCCGGCCGGGAGCCGAACGATCGCCTCCTCGCGCACCAGGCAGGACTCCGCCATCCCGCCATCGCGACCGATCCCGTAGACCATGCTGAGCCCAGCGGCGCAGAGGTGGTAGTCGCCACCCAAACAAGCGGGACAAGTCCCGCACGGCGCCAACGGCTCAACCGCCACCGGGGTTCCGTCAGGCAGCCAGCCGGCGAACTCATGCCCGAGCGTTGCCGTGAGCCCGAACCCCAGGAGATGCAGGTCGGTAGAACAGATGCCCGCGCTCGCAACCCGGACCACGACACCATCCCCCACGGGCGCAGGCACCTCAGTCGTGGATGCAGCACCGTCGTGAACACGTACCGCTCGCATCGCCGGAGCATAACGACCTCAACGGACGCCACGAGACGGTCCTCCGACATGGCCACGGTCCTGCCGATCATCCCGGCAGGCGCACCGAGTCAGCGAAGGCGCTCCTGCCGCCAGGGTTGAACTGGCGCGGCTCATCCGCACGAGACCGCCGGCAGTGGGCGGGTCGTTGTGGCTGCCAAGGCAGGCGACAACGGGGTGGCCCTGCACAAGCTGGCACCGGCCGAAGTGTGACGACCTTTACGGTCTGCACGCCCGCAACGAGGCGATCGACGCCACGAGAGGTGTTGGACGGGGATGGGCTCGTTCAGTCGGCGGTGCGCATCAGCACCGCGAACCCGTCCGTCGCGGCGAGGCGCTTGCCGACGATCGCCTGATACTCAGGCGAGTCATAGAACGCCCTGAACACGTCCTCCGACGGGAACTTGATGACAAGCACGCGCTTGCCCGCTGGGTTGCGCTCGAGAGGGAAGGCGTCGTTGTCGTAGCCAATCACCTCATGAGGACTGGCCGCAAGCAGCGGAGTGACTGCCTCGAAGTACTCCTGCATGAGCGCTGCATCGGTGATGTTGTCATTCGCGATGAAGAAGACGGCCATCAAGAAACGCTAGCACCGCTCACGGTGAGCGAGTTCAACGAGATGGCCGCCGTTGGCCTCAGTCCGCATGGTCGCAGAGACACGGTCCCCACGATGCCCGAACGCCACCACAGTGGCCAAGCCGATGCCCGAACGACGCCCCGTGACCGGCACCAAGCCCATGTCCGCAGCCCCAAGCTGGATGCGCTCGGCGTAGCCACACCACCCACGCCACTCGGGCGGCGACCGTCACGCCCGAAGACAGACCCAGCCGCAGGCGTTTCGTGACGACACGCGAGCCGGGCGGACTTCCACGTCGGGCCCGGCCCGACGGCCCGCACGTACATGGTGTCGTCGGGCCGTACCGTAACCGAAGATTACGATCGCTGGTCGCGGTGAGGACCGGCACCTCGGTGTGCATTCGATCAGTCACCGGGTTGCCGTGCTAGCAACCACTCCCCAGCCTCGAGCCGCCACCTTCGTTCGCCACGCGACAGACGCGTCACTCTGGCGCGAGACGTCGTCGCTCGAGGAGCATGACCTCACGCGCCAACGACCCGAGCAGTCCGATCAGCGCACTGCGGGCCGGATCGCTCGGGTGCCGATGGCGCCGACGCGCGCCGTGTGACCGGCAGCGCGGAAGGCTGGCGTCAGCTGGCGGGCATGTGGCCGAGCTGCGTCAGGACGTCGAGGCGGTCGTAGAGCTGCTCGAGCCGGGCGATCTCGCCGTTGGCGTTGACGTTGATCACGTTGACGAACGGGAACGACACCCGCTTGCCGGTGGCCGGGAACGTGCCGAACGGACCGTCGTTGACACCCTCGCCGTTGAACTGGAGCGTGACGGTGTCGCCGGCCTCGGTGATGCGCACGTCGGCGTAGGCGGCGTCGCTCAACGTGTCGATCCACGCTTGACCGTAGGCCCTGATCTCGTCGCGACCGGTGGCGGTCACGCCTTGGGCAAGGTCCACGACGGTCGCGTCGGGGGCGAAACATGCGAGCCACCCATCGAAATCGCGGTTGTTGTAGTACTCGGTCGACGCCTTGACGACGTCAGCGGCTTTCGCCATGGTACGCCCCCTTGGTCGTGCATCATGTGCACGCAGCGAGCGGCGTAGAGCGCCCGCGATCTGACGGTACCGATGGCGCCTCAGCATGTCAACGGGCAGGATCGATGCCCCGAATCAGCGCGACG
>JANPGL010000397.1:0-1683 GCA_031423915.1 Actinomycetes bacterium
CGGAGCGCCGCAAGCTTCGACGAGTCGGGCCGGGCCTGCTGCAGCTCCAGCTCACCTTCGGCTACATGGACGACCCCGACGTGCCGTCCGAGCTCGGTCGTCTGATCATCGACGGTGAGCCGCTCGACATGGAGGACGTGACGTACTTCCTGGGCCGCGAGACCGTGGTGGCCACTCCCAAGCGCACGATGCCGTCCTGGCAGGAGCGGCTCTTCGTCATGCAGAACCGCACAGCCGCCAGCGCGGCGCGGTTCTTCCACCTGCCGTCCACCAAGGTGTTCGAGGTGGGCACCACGATCGAGCTCTAAGCGCTCTCTCCGCCCAGCAGTCGCGCCGCGGCGGCGATCGTGGCCGGCGGCAGTGGAGTCAGCGCGGTGAGCACGAGCCGGCGCACGCCCAGCGATTCCCACCGCCGGCGCTCGGGATGGTCGGGCCGCAGCAGCGCCTCGTCCCAGAAGGCCCAGACGCTGGGCTCCCACCCCGTCGACCGGCCGTCGTGCGCCTCGGCGGCGGCCGCCAGCATGCCCGCCAGCGCCGGATGGTCGCCCCGGACGTTGACGCCGTCCGCCCGCTGCCCGGCGAGGCGGGCCAGCGCCACGGAGTTGACCCCCAGCAGCACCGGCGGACGGGGCGACGGCCGGGCGAAACCGGCGAACCGGTCCGCCCGGTCGTCACGCCACAACTCGTCGAACAGATCGAGCGCGTCCGCCACCGCCGTGTGGCGGCCGGCCATCGTGGGCCGCAACGGGATGCCCAAGGCGTGGTGCTCGGCCGCCCAACGGCTGTCGGGAGCCGCGCCCGCACCCAGGCCGAGCCGGAAGCGTCCGCCGCTGATGGCCTGGGCCGACGAGGCGGCGGCGGCGAGGACGCCGGCCGGGCGGTTTGCCACGTTGGCCACCATCGTGCCGAGACCGAGGCGCGTCGTCACGGCGGCCAACGCACCGACGAGCGTCCAGCACTCGAGCATGGTGTCGCCCCTCAGGATCGACCCGCCGAGGTGATCGAACGCCCACACCCCATCGAAACCGCCTTCGTCGGCCGCTCGCACTCCGTCGAGCAGCTCGGGCCAGGACGTCGTGGCGGGGTTCAGCTGAAGGTCGACGAGCACGTCGCCAGCTTGCCCGCCGCCGTCGACCGCCGACTCATCGAAGCGGTCGCACCTCGTCCATCGCCGCGGTGTACTGCGCCTTCAGCTCGCGCTTGAGCACCTTGCCCGACATGTTGCGAGGAAGCGGCTCGTCGCGCACGACGAGGTACCGGGGCATCTTGAAGTCGGCGAGCACGGCCTCACAGGCCGCCAGCACGGTGGCGCCGTCGAGGGGCGCACCCGCCGTGTAGGCGACGACCGTCGGCGTCTCGCCCCACCGGTCGTGGGGCAGCCCCACGACGGCCACCTCCACGATGCCCGGCAGGCCCGCCAGGAGCCGCTCGATCTCCGCCGGGTACACGTTCAGCCCACCGGAGATGAGCATGTCCTTGGCCCGATCGACGACATAGAGGTAGCCCTCGTCGTCGAGGCGCCCGAGGTCGCCCGTGTGGAGCCACCCGCCCCGGAGGGTGTCGGCCGAAGCCTCCGGGTTCCGCCAGTAGCTCTGCATCACCATGGGTCCCCGTACGGCGATCACACCGACCTCGCCGGGCGGCAGCGGCCGGTCGTCCTCGTCGACCACCCGGACCTCGCAG
>JANPGL010000398.1:0-2212 GCA_031423915.1 Actinomycetes bacterium
TCCCCGAGCCGCTCGACGACCGCATCTTCGACAAGATCTTCAACGGTCTCAAGGCGTTCCTGGGCGAGGTGTCGGCCGATCCCCGGCACGAGCTGCGACGCCACCTCGACGAGCGCATGACGACGCTGGTGGAGGAGCTGAAGTCGTCGCCGGAGATGCGGGCCAAGGCCGAGGAGCTGAAGGCCGAGGTGCTCGACCATCCGGCGGTGCAGGAGTGGGCGTCGTCGCTGTGGAGCGACGTGCGCGCCGGGCTGCTGCGCCAGAGCCGCGACCCGGCGTCCGAGCTGCGGCGCCGGGCCGAGGCGCTGGTGGCCCGGCTCGGCACCACGGTGCGCGACGACCCGACGTTGCAGGCCAAGATCGACGGCTGGGTCGTGTCCGTCGTCGGTCACGTGGTCGAGCAGTACCGCCACGAGGTGGCCGACCTGATCTCGTCGACCGTGCGCAAGTGGGATGCCCAGGAGACGTCGAGCCGCATCGAGCTGCAGATCGGACGCGACCTCCAGTTCATCCGGATCAACGGCACGGTCGTCGGCGGGCTGGCCGGGCTCGCCATCTACGCCATCGGCCGGTTCATCGGCTGAGCCGGTGCCCGACGCGCCAAGATGGCGCATGGTCGATGTCGAGCTCGCCTACACGTCCGCAGCCGAGCTGGCCGCCCGCATCGCCGCGGGGCACCTGTCGCCGGTCGAGGCCGTCGACAACGCCCTGGCGCGCATCGAGCAGGTGAACCCGGCGCTCAACTGCTTCTGCGCGAGCTATGACGACGATGCCCGGCGCGAGGCGCACGACGCGGCCCGCGCCGTGGCGCGTGGCGACACGCTCGGCCCGCTGCACGGTGTGCCCGTCGCCGTGAAGGACACCACGCCCGAGCGCGGCCGGCGCACGACGCTGGGCTCGTACACGCACGAACACTGGGTGCCCGACCGCGACGCGGCGGTGGTGCGCTCGCTGCGACGGGCCGGGGCGATCATCGTCGGCAAGACCACGTCGCCCGAGTTCGCCCACACGCTCATCACCGAGAGCCGGCTGTGGGGCGTGACGCGCAACCCGTGGGACACGACGCGCACGACCGGTGGATCGTCCGGCGGCAGCGGCGCCGCCGTGGCCTCGGGCTGCGTGTCGCTGGCCGAGGGGAGCGACATGGGCGGCTCGGTGCGCATCCCGGCGGCATGGTGTGGCCTGGTCGGCCTGAAGCCCGGGCTCGGCCGCATCCCCATGGACGTGCTGCCCGGCAACTACGACTCGATCTCGCACCATGGCCCGCTGGCCCGCACCGTCGACGACGTGCGCCTGTTCGTGGCCGCCACGCAGGGACCCGACGAGGCCGACATCCAGTCGGTGACGACGCCTCTCGAGCTGTCGGCGCCCGTGGACGGCGACGTGCGCGGGCTGCGTCTCGCGCTGTCGATCGATCTCGGTTGCTGGGCCGTCGACCCCGAGATCGAGGCGGCGGTGCGCGAGGCGACCGCGGCGTGGCGCGACGCCGGCGCCGTGGTGGACGAGGTGGAGGTGGGGCTCACGGCACGCGACGAGGAGCTGTGGGCCGAGCTGTGGGCGGTGTTCATGGCCGCGTACTACGGGCACCTGCTCGACGACTTCCGCGACCGCATGGACCCCGACGTCGTGCGACTCATCGAGACCGGCACCGCCATGGGCGCGGCGCACTACAAGCGCCTCGAGGTGGAACGCACGTCGGTGTGGCGCCGCATCAGTGGGGCCCTCGCCGGGCGCGACGCGCTGGTGTGTCCCACGATGGCGCAGGCGCCGTGGGGAGCGACGAAATCCGAACGCCCGGAGGCGCCCTTCGGCATCGTCGACGGTCGCTACCACTCACCCGACATGACCGCCGTGTTCAACCTGGTCGCTCCGTGCCCGGCACTGTCGTTGCCGGCCGGCACCCACACCGACGGACTGCCGATCGGCGTGCAGGTGGTGGGCCACCGCTGGCGCGAGGACACCGTGCTGCGCCTCGGGAGGGCGCTCGAGCTGGCCCGGCCATGGGCCGCCCGGCGGCCGGCCCTGTGAGCGACGGAGCCCGGTATGGGACAATGACCTGAGCGTCGGCCTTGGGGGGTCGGCCCGAAGACCCGGGGGTGCCGTGAAGTTCACGTGGTTCAACCTGATGCCGTGGCCGGACCTACCCGACGACTTCCGCGAGAAGAACCGCTCGGTGTGGGTCGACATCCCGAACACGCTGTTCGACCCGGTG
>JANPGL010000399.1:0-13363 GCA_031423915.1 Actinomycetes bacterium
GCGCTCCCCCGGGCCGCCGCCTCCAGCACGCTCCCGCTCAGGTCACCGAGCTGCGGTGGGCGGCCGGTGCGCTCGGCCACCCACCGCACCTGGACACCTCGCACGTGGTCAGCGAACGTCGCCATGGCGTGCCACTCACGACGCGTCAGGGGGCGCTGGGGCGACGGGGCCTCGGGGTCGACCCGCCAGCCGAGAAGCCCCAGGTGACCAGCGATCGCCCGCACGCCTGCGGCCGTGGCCGGATGTGTCGGGTGGCCCGTAACGGCGTCGTCGACGACGACGCCCGCCCGCTGCGGCCCGAGACCGACGCGACGGCCGGGCCACGGTTCGGCCACGCCGGCGAACAGCGCCGTCAGGTCCTCCACGTGCCTCGCGAGGGCGAACTGCGTCCACACCCCCGCGGGATCCGGACCACCAGCCGCCCCCGCGCAGCCAACGCGCCCCCGCGACGGCTTGAGCGTGACCACACCGCAGCACGCCGCGGGATAGCGCAACGAGCCGGTGGCGTCGCTCCCGTGCGCCAGCGACACGAGACCCGCCGCCACCGCGGCGGCCGAACCCCCACTCGAGCCTCCGGCGCTGAGCGACAAGTCCCACGGGTTGCGCGTCGGGGAGAAGCCGGGCGGTTCCGTGGACGCGCCCGCCGACAGCTCGGGGCAGGCGCTGCGCCCGACGATCGCGAAGCCCAGCGACTCCAAGCGCGCCGCGAACGGCGTCGTGGTGGACGAGAGCGGACCCTCGGCCCGAAGCGCTCTGGTACCCACCCACGTCGGGGTGCCGGCCAGCTCCTCGCCAGCGTCCTTCAGGAGGGTGGGCACGCCCCGGAACGGCCCGTCCGCCGGCGGCAGGTTGCGCTCACGCAGGTCGATGACCACCGAGCCCAGGTCAGCGTCGAACCGATCGATCCGCTCGAGCGCGGCGTCCCTCACCTCGGCGGGTCCGAGCTCGCCCGAGCGAATCGCCGCCGCCACGGACAGGGCGCTCGCCCAACGGAGGTCGTCGACCACGTCACGACCGTAGCCCGGCGCCGCGCGGCCCGGCCCACACACGGCGGCCCGAACGTGCGCTGCATCGGTCGACCTCCGGCGGGTGCTACGCGTCGAATGGGGTGATCCACGACACCCGACGCGTCAGTGGTCGTTGCGGAGGAACGCCGCGGTGTAGCCGAGTGTCGTCCAGTTCGACAACGGCTTCTCGAAGACGCCGTCGGCCTTCCGGTCGGGCGCGGTGGTGTTCCCGGAGATGACGGAGATGCCGTCGTAGGTCGACGACACGATCCCCATGTGCTGCCAGCCGCCCGCCTTCTTGAACGCCACCAGGTCGCCGACCCGCACGTCACGCGAGCTGACGAGCGACAGACCCGAGCGGCCGTTCGCCGCAGCGCGGACCCAGTCCCCCACCGCGGCGCTGCGTACGAGCGTCGGGTCGCCCGCCTGCGCGAACACCCAGGTGAGGAAGCTGGCGCACCACGGTTGGCCGACCGCGACCTTGTCGTTGCGCACCGAGCGCTGGTAGGCCGTGACGCGGGCGCCCCGATTGGTGGGCACCTCTCGCACTCCGAGCTGGCTGCGCGCCACCTCGACCGCCCGCGCCACGTGCGCACCGCCGGACGACGACGTCCCCGACCCGCGCGGCGCGCCCGGCGCCCGAAGCCAGGACACCTCCCCGTTGCACGTACCGGCCCCCACCCATCGATGACTCGAGGCCTGGTCGTGCACCGCCGGCCGCAGTCCGGCCAACCCCACGATCTGGCCACGGGGGATGCACAGCGCCCAGCCGCGCTCGCGGGCCCCCGCGCCGGCTCCGTGCTCGTAGACGATCAGGTCGAACGCGGAGCCGTTGTTCACGATCCGGTCGGCCCGGTCGTCGGCGTTCGAGGGCCATGCCCCCGAATCCCCGAACGCGTGGTACACGACCTGATCGCGGTCGACGACGCACATCTCGGTGTAGGCACACCCGGCCAGCGTCGACGCCGACGCCGATGCCGCCGAGGCCGGTACGGGCGCCCCGGTCACTGCCATCACAGACGCGCCCAGCAGGGCGAGCGCCCCTGCCACGAGTCCGTTGCGTCCCACCTGGTCTCCGACGATCGTGTTTGCCGGAACGCTATCGCCGGCCGGGCGCGGGCGGTCGTCGGAAGCCCTACCGACGATCGTCACCCGACGGGCGCCCCCGGCTCACGTACGGGCTGCCCGGCACGGCCCAACGCCACCGACGCTCGACCCCGACACGGATGCCGACCCGGGTCGTGACGATGGGCGCAAGTGGCGGCGGCACCCCGTCGTCGACGAGCGCCGCATCACCCCGACCGAGCACGACACCGTCCCACGAACGATCGAGCGCGAGCGCCTGGCACAGCTTGCCCGGCCCGTTGCACAGCTCGACCGGGCGGCCGACCGTTCGGCGACGCTGCTCCATCAGCTCGAGTCCGCCCAGCGGCACACCGCCGCGCAGCAGGACGGCCTGCCCGTCGCCCGGACTCCCGGTCACGACGTTGGCGCAGTGGTGCATCCCGTAGGTGAAGTACACGTACAGACGGCCGGCGCGCCCGAACATCACCTCGGTGCGCGGTGTCGGCCCGCGGAACGAGTGGCTGGCCGGATCGTCACCGGTGTACGCCTCCACCTCGACGATGCGCACGCGGCACCGGCCCACGACCAGCACCTTGTTCAGCAGCTGCGGCGCCACCACCGGTGCATCGCCGGCCAGCAGCCGCATCGGCACGGGCCGCGCCCGCACCTAGCCCGCCTTCGCCATGGTCCGCACGCCGTCGGCGGTCATCTGCACGGCGATGGCGGCGAGCAGGATGCCGGCCACCCTCGTCAGCAGCAGGATGCCGGCGGGTCGCAGGAGCCGCGAGATCACGCCCGAGAACCGCAGGGCCGCCCAGATCACGAGGTGCACGGCGGCCAGTGCCAGGAAGAGGGCGAGGATGCCGCCGGCGCCCGACGAGCGCTCGGTGAACACGATGGTGGCCACGATGGCGCCCGGACCGGCCAGCAGCGGGGTGCCGAGCGGCACCATGGCGATGCTGGTCCTCTGCTCGGGCGTCGCCTCCTCGAGCTCCTCGCTGCGTCCCATGAGGAGTTGGAGCGCCACGAGCAGGAGCAGGAGGCCGCCGGCGATCTGGAGCGCCGGCACCGAGACCTTGAGGTAGCCGAGGATCTGCTTGCCGGCCAACGCGAACATGGAGATCACCAACGCCGAGGTGGCCACGGCCACCCACGCGGCCCGGTTCCGATCGCTGTCGCGCAGCCCGCCCGTGACGCTCAGGAACACCGGGACGGCGCTCGGCGGATCCATGATGACGAGAAACGTCACCAGCGCCTCGCCGAACAGCCGCGTGGTCACGAGCCGGCCGCTTCTCCGTCACCGCGTGGGCCGAGCGCCAGCACGCTCAGGTCGGCCCCACCGGCACCCAGGACGCCCGTGTCTCGGTACACCCCGAGCTTCTGGCGGGAGTCGGCGATGTCGAGGTTGCGCATCGTCAGCTGTCCGATGCGATCGAGGGGGCCGAACGCCGAGTCGCTGCGTTCCATCGACAGCCGCTCGGGCTGGTAGGTGAGGTGAGGACCGGTCGTGTCGAGGATCGTGTAGTCGTCGCCGCGGCGCAGGCGCACGGTCACCTCGCCGGTGACGGCCGAACCCACCCAACGCTGCAGGGGTTCGCGCAGCATCACCGACTGCGGATCGAACCAGCGACCCTCGTACATGAGCCGGCCGAGGCGCCGGCCCATGGTGCGGTAGTTGTCGAGAGTCCCCTCGTTGTGGATGCCCGAGAGCAGACGTTCGTACGCGATGAACAGCAGCGCCATGCCGGGCGCCTCGTAGATGCCGCGGCTCTTGGCCTCGATGATGCGGTTCTCGATCTGGTCGCTCATCCCCAACCCGTGACGCCCGCCGATCGTGTTGGCCTCCAGCACCAACGCCACCCGGTCGTCGAACTCGACGCCGTTCAACGCCACGGGCCAGCCTTCGACGAAGCGGATCGACACCACTTCGGGCTCGATGGCGACGTCAGCGTCCCAGTGGCGCACGCCCATGATCGGCTGGACGATGTCCATCGAGGTGTCCAGCTGCTCGAGCAGCTTGGCCTCGTGCGTGGCCCCCCAGATGTTGGCATCGGTCGAGTACGCCTTCTCGACCGATGCGCGATAGGGCAGGTCGCGCTCGAGCATCCACTCGCTCATCTCGGTCCGCCCGCCCAGCTCGGTGACGAAGGCGTCGTCGAGCCAGGGCTTGTAGATCCGAAGCGCCGGGTTCACCAGCAAGCCGTACCGGTAGAAGCGCTCGATGTCGTTGCCCTTGTACGTCGAGCCGTCGCCCCACACGTCGACACCGTCGGCGTGCATGGCCTGCACGAGCAACGTCCCGGTGACGGCGCGGCCGAGCGGCGTGGTGTTGAAGTACGTCTTGCCGCCGGTGGTGATGTGGAACGCACCGCACTGGAGCGCCACGAGACCTTCGTGGACCAGCTCGGCGCGGCAATCGACGAGGCGCGCCGCCTCGGCGCCGTACTCCACGGCCCGGCCGGGGATGCCCTCGATGTCGTCCTCGTCGGGCTGCCCGAGATCGGCGGTGTAGCAGTACGGGATCGCCCCCTTCTCTCGCATCCAGGCCACGGCGCACGACGTGTCGAGGCCGCCAGAGAAGGCGATGCCGACGCGATCGCCGACGGGGAGGGAGGTGAGGACGTTACCCACGTGCGGGCTCCTGGGGGTCTTGGGGGTCGAGTCGGGCCGCATCGGCGGCCACACGGGAACGGAAGCGGTCGAGCTGGGCGGCCACAGGGGCGGGCCCGGCGCCGCCGTACGTCGTGCGTCGGCGCACGCTCACGCCCGGCGCCACGAGCGTGGCCGCGTCGGGACCCAGCTCGGGGTGCTCGGCCACGAGCTGCGCCAGCGGGGCCGCCCCAGGCTCGAGCGACGCCCGCACGAGAGTGCCGACGACGGCGTGGGCCTGGCGGAACGGCACGCCCCGAGCGACCAGCCACTCGGCCAGGTCGGTGGCCGACGCCGTCGGCGAGTCGGCGGCCGCCTGCATGCGGTCGGGCACGAACGTTGCCGTGGCGATCATGCCGCCGATGGCGGCGAGGGCGAGCGAGACCTGCTCGACGGCGTCGAACAGCGGCTCCTTGTCCTCCTGCAGGTCGCGGTTGTAGGCCAGCGGCAGGCCCTTCAGCGTGACCAGGAGACCCGTGAGGTCGCCGATGACGCGGCCGGCCTTGCCTCGGGCGAGCTCGGCGATGTCGGGGTTCTTCTTCTGCGGCAGCATCGACGAGCCGGTGGCGTAGCCGTCGTCGAGCTTGGCGAAACCGAACTCCTCCGACGTCCACAGCACCCACTCCTCGCCGATGCGACTCAGGTGGATCCCGACGAGGGCGAGGTCGAACAGTGCCTCGGCCACGAAGTCGCGGTCGCTCGTGACGTCGAGCGAGTTGTCGAACACGCGGGCGAAGCCGAGCAACCGGGCGGTGAGCACCGGGTCGAGCGGCAGCGACGACCCCGCCAGCGCACCGGCACCGAGCGGCGACACGTCGAGGCGCTCGATGGTGGCCAGCAGGCGGTCGAGCTCGCGGGCGAGCGACCAGCCGTGGGCCAGCAGGTGGTGGGCCAGCAGCACCGGCTGGGCGCGCTGCAGATGCGTGTAGCCCGGGAGGTAGGTCTCCCCCGCCGCCTCGGCGCGTGTCAGGAGCACGTGCTGGAGGGTCAGCACGTGGCGCGCCACCGCTCGCAGCTCGCGCTTGCACCACAGGCGGAAGGCCGTGGCCACCTGGTCGTTGCGGCTGCGCCCGGTGTGGAGCTTCGCCCCGGCCGGGCCCGCCAACTCGGTGACGCGCCGCTCGATCGCCGTGTGGATGTCCTCGTCGCTCGGCACGAAGACGAACGTGCCGGCGTCCATCTCCGCCTCGGTCTGCGCCAGCGCCACCAGCACGGCGTCGGCCTCGGCCGGGCTCAGGATCTGGACCTCGGCCAGCATGCGCACGTGGCCGTTGCTGCCGGCGACATCGTCTCGCCACAGCCGCCGATCGAAGGGCAGGCTGGCCGTGTAGGCCATCAGCTCCTCGGCCGGACCCGACGCGAAGCGGCCGTGCCACAAGGTCTTGCCATCGGTGATGTCGCCGCTCATCGTCCTGCGAGCTCCTTGAGCTGCTTGGCCAGGCGGGCGCCGCCGACCTTCTCGGTGGCGACGCAGAAGATCGTGTCGTCCCCCGCCACGGTGCCCAGGATGCTCGGCAGGCCCGATCGGTCGAGCGCCGATGCCACCACGTGGGCGCACCCCGGCGGGGTACGCAGCACCACGATGTTGGCCGAATGGTTCACGTCGGCCACCCACTCGGCCATGACGCGGCGAAGGTGGTCGCTCGGCGCCTTGCGCTCGGGCTCGAACTCGGGGATGGCGTAGGCGGTCTCGCCGTCGACCGTGCGCACCTTGATGGCGCCCAGGTCCTCGAGGTCGCGCGACACTGTGGCCTGCGTGGCGTTGATGCCGTCCTGACGCAGCAGCTCCACCAGTTGGGGCTGGCTCGTCACCGTGTGCTTGGCGATCAGCTTGGCGATCTCGAGCTGGCGCTGCGGCTTGGTGCTCACGGCCGGACCCCGAGCAGGAAGGCGATGAGCGCCCGGGCGGTGTGGAGCCGGTTGTGCGCCTCGGGGAAGATGCGGCTCCGTGGCCCGTCGAGCACGTCGTCGGTCGCCTCCTCGCCCCGGTGTGCGGGCAGGCAGTGCAGGAACACCGCGCCGGCGCGGGCCCGCTCCATGAGCGCCGCGCTCACCTGGTACGGCCGGAACACGGGTCGTCGCTCATCGGCCTCGGCCTCCTGGCCCATCGAGTACCAGGCGTCGGTGACGAGGCAGTCGGCGCCTTCGGCCGCGGCCAGCGGGTCGGTGGTCGACGACAGCCACGGCATGGCCTTGCGATCGACGTCGGTGGGCCCGTACCCCTCGGGGCACGCGGCGGTCATCGTCATGCCGAGCTTGCCCGCCACCTTGGCCAACGATCGCGCCACGTTCGAGAAGTCGCCCGACCAGACCACGTGCCGGCCGTCCAGCGTGCCGAACTCCTGGCGCAGCGTCAGCACGTCGGCCAGCGCCTGCAGCGGGTGCGCTTCGTCGGACAGCATGTTGATCACCGGCACCGACGACACGGACGCCATCCGCTGCACCTTGGCGTGCTCGAACACGCGGGCGGCCAGCAGCCCGTGGTAGCCGACGAGCACCCGGGTCAGGTCTTCGATCGACTCGCGTCTGCCGAGCTCGCCGGAGTCGACCACGGGGTGGCCACCAAGCTCCACCACCGCCATCTCCATCGAGTGCCTCGTACGGGCCGAGGGCTTCTCGAAGAGCAGCGCGGCACCCTGCCCTTCGAGCACGCGCGAGAGCACCGGCTTCACCGCCAGGTCGAGCACGGTGACGACCTCGTCGGGTGCGAGGTCGTCGATGTCCAGCAGGTGACGCACCGTCACGCCGGCGCTCCGACACCCGCGGCGAGCACGGCGCCGATCAGGCCGACCGCCTCGTCGATCTCCTCGGACGACACGGTGATGGGCGGGGCCAGGCGCAGCGCCGTGGCCGTCACCGCGTTCACGACCAGACCCCGCGCCAGCAGCTCGTCGGCCACCGGCTTCGACTGGTACCCGTCGGCCAACTCGACGGCCAGCAGCAGACCGAGGCCACGAACGGTCGCCACACCCGGCAGTGCCGTGAGCTTGGCGGTGAGCTCCGCCGCCCTGGCCCTGGCCAGCGTCGGGGCATCGATGCGGCGCATCTCGCCCAGCACGGCCTTCGCCGCCGCCGTCGCCAGCGGCGTGCCGCCGAACGTCGTGGCGTGATCGCCCGGCTTGAACGCCGCCGCCACCTCGCGCTTCGCCCAGCACGCCCCGATCGGGAACCCGTTGCCGAGCGCCTTGGCCAGCGTGACCACGTCGGGCTGCACGCCGAAGTGCTGGAAGCCGAACCACTCGCCGGTGCGGGCGAAGCCCGTCTGCACCTCGTCGACCATGAACAGCAGGCCACGCTCGTCGCACAGGGCCCGCACACCGCGGAAGTACTCGGTCGTGGCCGGGTTCACGCCACCCTCACCCTGCACGGGCTCGAGCAGGATGGCCGACACGTCCGGCGTGATGGCGGCCTCGAGCTCGTCGAGGTCGTTCCACGCCACGTGCTTGAAGCCCTCGGGCAGCGGCTGGAACGCCTCGTGCTTGGCCGGCTGGCCGGTGGCGTGGAGGGTGGCCAGGGTGCGACCGTGGAAGCTGCCGTAGGCGCTGACGACCACGTGGCGGCCGCGTCCGCCCCACTTGCGCGCCAGCTTGATGGCCGCCTCGTTCGCCTCGGCGCCCGAGTTGCAGAAGAACACCTGCCCGATGTGGCCGGGACCGCCGACCAGCTCGTCGATGGCCACGGCCACCTGCCACGCGTTGTCGTTGGCGAACAGGTTGGACACGTGCAGCAGCGTGGACGCCTGGGCGGCGATGGCCTCGGCCACCACGGGGTGGGCGTGGCCCAGCGACGTGACGGCCAGGCCGCACAGGAAGTCGAGGTAGCGCCGACCCGTGTCGTCCCACAGCTCGGTGCCCTGGCCCCGCACGAACATCACCGGCGGAGGACCGTAGGTGGGCATGATCGGACACGCCGTCATACCGTGGACGTCGAAACCGTGTGCACTCACGTCGAGCTCCCGTCGACCGCGTTGGCCATGACCATCGTTCCGATCCCTTCGTCGGTGAAGACCTCCAACAGCAGCACGTGCGGGACGCGCCCGTCGAGGATGTGGGCGCGCCGCACGCCGTTGCGCACGGCGTGCACGCAGCTCTCGATCTTCGGGATCATGCCGCCCGTCAGCGTCCCGTCGGCCATGAGCCCGTCGAGCTCGTCGGCGGTCGTCTGCCGGATGAGGGTGGTCGCGTCGGTGACCTCGCGCCGCAGACCCTCGATGTCCGTGAGATAGACGAGCTTCTCGGCGCCGAGCGACTCGGCGATGGCGCCCGCCACCGTGTCGGCGTTGATGTTGTAGGCCTGCCCGGCCTCGTCGGCGCCGATGGTGGCGATGACCGGTATGAGATCCTGCGCCAGCAGGCGCTGCAGGATCGTCGGGTTCACGCTGGTGACGTCGCCCACGAACCCCAGCTCGGGCTTGCGGGCCACGGCGCGGATCATGCCGGCATCCTCGCCCGAGACGCCGACGGCGAGCGGGCCGTGCACGTTGATGGCGGCGACCAGCTGCGGGTTGACCTGCCCCTTGAGCACCATGCGGGCGATGTCGACCGTCTCGGCGTCGGTGACGCGCAGGCCTTCGCGGAACTCGGGCACCTTGCCGAGCCGCTTCATCAGGTCGCTGATCTGCGGGCCACCGCCGTGCACCACGACCGGCTTCATTCCGACCGCGTGCATCAGGACGATGTCCTGGGCGAACAACGCCAGCGCGTCGTGGTCGCTCGCCGCGCCGGCCAGCGCGTTGCCGCCGTACTTCACCACGACGACCGAACCGACGAAACGACGGATGTAGGGCAGCGCTTCGACGAGGACGCGGGCCTTGTCGTCGGCGGCGCTCACGGGAACATCCCGACCTTGGTGAGGCCGGCCTCCTCGGGCAGGCCGAGCGCAACGTTCATCGACTGGATCGCTCCGCCCGAGGCACCCTTCGTGAGGTTGTCGATGGCGGCTATGGCCAGGACCCAGCCGGTGCGTGGGTCGTGCCGCACCGTCAGGTGGACGGCGTTGGTGCCGAGCGTCGCCTTCGTCGACGGCGACGCCGGCCGCGCGGCCACGAATGGCTCGCCGGCGTAGGCCTCGGTCATGGTGGCGAGCAGCGACTCCGTGGTGGGCGAGGTGCCCGCCGCGGGGCGGGCGTAGCACGTGGCCAGGATGCCCCGGCTCATGGGCACGAGGTGCGGCGTGAACAGCACCTGCGCCCCGCCCAGGTTCTGCTCGATCTCGGGCGTGTGCCGATGGTCGAGCAGGCCGTAGGCGTTCACGTCCTCGTCGACCGTGCAGAAGTGCGTCGAGTCCTTCGGGCCCCGACCGGCGCCCGACACGCCGGAGGCGGCGTCGACGATGATGCCGGTCGACTCGACGGCACCGGCCCGCACCAGCGGCGCCAGGGCCAGCGAGGCCGCGGTGACGTAGCAGCCGGGTGTGGCCACGAGCCTGGCGCCCTTCAGGTCGGCCCGGTACAGCTCGGGAAGGCCGTAGACGGCCTCGGCCAGCAGCGCCGGCTGGTCGTGCGCGAACCCGTACCACTGCGGGTACAGCGAGGCGTCCTTCAACCGGTAGGCCGCCGACAGGTCGACGATGACGCCGACCTTGCCGATGAGCTCGGGCGCCATGGCCATCGAGGCCTCGTGGGGCAGCCCGAGGAACACGGCGTCGAGCTTGACGCATCGGCCGGCGTCGAACGACTCGAACACGAGGTCGGGGTAGGCGACGGCCAGCGCCGGGTACAGCTCGGCCGCGGGGGTGCCGGCCTTCGTGTCGCCCGTGGCGTAGACGACGTCGACGTTCGGGTGCTGCGCGCACAGGCGCAGCAGTTCGGCGCCGGTGTACCCCGACGCGCCGACGATGCCGACCCGGATCCTGTCAGTGGACATAGCGCATGATCATACACCGCGGTGCATGGTCATGCGAACGTTTCGATACTGCCGACGGCGCTCAGCCGACGGCGCCGGCGACCGACGCCGGCACGTCCTCGAAGCGGACCGTCACGTCCACGTAGCCCAGCGACTTCACGAGCGAACCAAGCATGTCGGCCGTGTTCCGCTCGGCCCGGTCGCGCAGCTCGGTCTTCTCGGCGGCCGCCTGCATCTTGCTCTGCGCCGCCAGGTACAGCGGCTGCTCGCTCGTCGGGCTGTCGTTGAACATGCCGGCGACCCGGTTGACGAGCCCCCGCTTTCGCGCCGCCACATGGCTCTGCTCGGGATCCACCACCGCGGGAAGCAGCCGGGCCCTCGGCAGCACGATGACGGCCGACGTGCGGTCCTGGGCCACGTGGATGCGATCGGGCGTGAGCCGGTCGAAGTCGATGACGGCGTCGACGGAGCCGACGCCGACGAAGAACGTGCGCTCACCGGCGATGGCCGCCGGCAGGTACTTCACGTCCTCCTCGGTGTCGATGAGGACCTCGAAGTTCCCCGAGGCCGCCTTGTACTCGGCCAGGTCGCGGAGCTGCTCGAGCGTCACGGGAGGGGTCCGGTCGATGATCTTCGTCTCGAACGGGTGCTTCCACAGGTTCATCCCCACCACGGCCGCCACCAGCAGCGCGCCGACCACGGCGCCACTGACGAGGGCGACACCCGCGAAAGATCGCCGGGAACCCCGGCGAACGTTGCTTCTCATGATGAGCAAAACCTCCCTGTCGACGCCCACATTCCCGTGCGTCCTGAGATGTGACGGGCTACGGGCCCTGCCATGATGCGGTCATGGGTCGGCCGTTCACAACGTCCACCAACGGGCGACTCCTGGTCGCCTCGCCGGTGCTCGAGGACCCGAACTTCCGGCGAACGGTCATCTACATGCTCGCCCACGACGCCGAGGGCGCACTCGGGCTCGTGCTGAACCGCCCCGGAAAGCTGCCCGCGGCGGCCGCGCTGCCCCACTGGGCGGCCCGCGCCGCCGAGCCTGCGCTCCTCTTCCAGGGTGGACCCGTCGAACCGGGTGGCGTCATCGGGCTGGGACGCGGCGCCGACGGCCGCCCGCTGACCCTCGACCTGGCCGAGCAACCCGAGTCGGTCGCAGAGGGCGCCGGCATCGTCCGGCTCTTCGCCGGGTACGCCGGTTGGGGGCCACGCCAGCTCGACGGGGAGCTGTCGTTCGGCGGTTGGATCGTCGTCGAGGCGGCCCCCGAAGACGCGTTCACGGCCGAGCCCGGCCGCCTCTGGCGAACGGTGCTCGGCCGCCAGCGGGGCAGCCTCGGCTGGCTGGCCGGTTACCCGGACGATCCGAGCGTCAACTGATGTTCGCCGCCACGCCCGAGCCGCCCTACACCGCGGTGATCTTCACGAGCACGCGCACCGTGGGCGACCGGGGGTACGCCGCCATGGCCGCCGCCATGGAGGACCTCGGGAGCGCCCAGCCCGGCTTCCTCGGCATCGAATCGGCGCGAGACCCCGACAGCGCGCTCGGCATCACCGTGTCGTACTGGGCCACCGATGCCGACGCCCGGGCGTGGAAGGCGGTCGCCGCCCACACCGTCGCGCAACGGCGGGGCAATGACGAGTGGTACGTGGACTACCGGGTCCGCGTGGCGACCGTGCACCGCGCCTACGACGCCGGCCGCTGACCCGCTTCGCCCGGCAACCAGTGCCAGGTCGTCCAGCCCTCGTGGGGGTGGGCACCCAGCGAGCGGTAGAACGCCGTGGCCGCGTCGTTGCCGTCGACGACGCTCCACTCCACCCGACCACCGGCGCGGGCGGCCAGCTCCGACATCAGGGCTCGCCCGTGGCCCGCGGCGCGGTGCTCGGGAAGCACGTAGAGGTCCTGCAGGTAGACGCCGGCGCGCGCCAGGTAGCTCGAGAACGTGGGGAACCAGAGGGCCACGCCGACCACCTCGCCCGTGCCGTCGTCGACGGCCACGTCGGCGAACGCCACCGGCGAGTCGCCGAACGCGGCGTCACGGAGCGCGGCAGCATCGATGCGGGTCTCGTCGCCCTGATCGGCCGCCAGCGCACGGAGCATCCCGACGATCGGGTCGACGTCGTCGGGACGGGCCGGGCGGACGCTCACCCCGGCCACGGTACGCACTCTCGGCTCCTGGTGAGACGCCGGTGTCTCACCAGGAGCCGAGAGCAGCCAGCTCAGGCCCGCAACGCCACGCCCAGCGCGGCCGCGGCGGCGACGCAGGCGTCCCGCACGCCCGTCACGTCGGCGTCGACCAGCGTGCGGTCGGCCGCCTGGAGGCGCAGGCGCCAGGCGAGCGACCGGCTCCCGGGCGCCACGCCCTCGCCCCGGTACCGGTCGAACAGCGCGAGGTCGACGAGCAGCGGCCCGGCCGCCGACCGGATGGCATCGCCCAGCGCGGCGCCGGTCACGGCGTCGGGCGTGGTGAAGGCCAGATCGAGGTCGCTCGACGGGAAGCGGCTGACCGGCCGGTACGTGGCGAGGCCGTGCGGCAGGGCCAGCAGCAGGTCGAGATCGACCTCGAGCCAGCCCGTGCGCTCCTCGATGCCGAACGCCCTGGCCACGTCGGGGTCGATCTCGCCGACCAGGCCGAGCACCGATCCAGCGGGACCGACCAGCTCGGCCGAGATGCTCGGGTGCTACCCCGCGGGTTGGGAGGGGAGCACGGTCACCTGCTCGCCGTTCACCAGCGCGGCAGCAAGCTCGTGCCACTCGCGCACGGCTGCCCGCGCGTCCCGGCCGGCCAAAGCCAC
>JANPGL010000400.1:0-2842 GCA_031423915.1 Actinomycetes bacterium
GCGACGAGCCACTCGCGACCTGCGGACGGCTGCTGCGGTGTCGAGCCGCTCGCGGCGCTGCTGGTCACCACGACGTGGGCGGGGAACACGATCGGCAGCCGGCCGCCGTCGAGCGCCGCCTCGAGTGGCGCACCCAACCCCGACCCGGGCTCGGCCACCGCGATCTGGCGGCGCAGGGCCGTCTCGAACTCGTCGAACGGCCCGCCGATCGTCGGATCGGCCTCAGATGGCGACACGTGCCACCGTCGCCACCACGAGCCCGAACGCCACCACCGGGAGACCGATCGTTCGTGCCCGCACGGCACCCCAGGAGTCTTCGCGCATCACCGACAGACCGAGCAGGACGAGCATCCAACCCGCCAGCATCACCCAGCCCGTGGCTTCCGAGAGCGCGATCATCGTGATCCCATCCGACGCGTCATGCCGGGAACCGTAGTTCCGATGCACAGAGACGATCGGTCAACCCTTCTTCTGTGGCCGCGGGCCGACGGCACCGCCGGCCTCCTTCCACGCCGCGAAGCCACCCTCGACGTGCATCACGTTGTCGTAGCCCATCTCGCGCAGCGTGTCGGTGGCGAGGGCCGAGCGCCAGCTCATCGCGCAGTAGAGCACCAGTTCACGCGCCTCGATGAGCGGCGTGCGGGCGTAGGGGCTGTCGGGATCGACCCAGAACTCGAGCATGCCCCGTGGCGCCGAGTAGGCGCCGGGGATCATGCCCTCGGCGTCGGCCTCGCGCACGTCGCGTACATCGACGAACAGGACCCCCTCTTCGCCGAGCTTGGCCTTGGCCTCCTCGACGGTGAGCGTGCGGATGCGGGCGGTCGCTTCGTCGACGAGCTGCTTGTATCCCTTGCGCAGAGCCATGGATCGAAACCTAACGCATCACCGCCCGGCTGCGGCCACGAGCTCCGCGAGGACGCGCCGCAGCTCGATCGTCATGCGGTCGGCACGCGTGTGCACCTCGGCCGTGACGTCGAGCGGCATGGTGTTCGGCAGCCGCTCCTGCAACGCCAGGTCCTCGGCCAGCACCTCGCCCTCGAACGCCACGGCGGCGGCCATGCCGTCGGCGTCGACGTCGTTGCGCAGCAGCGTTGTGTAGATCCGGCAGCGGTCGTCGCGCTCGGGTTGCACGGCGAACACGATCACGTTCGTGCCGCCGGCTTCCACGTAGTCGATGCGCAACGTCACCGTGAACGGCGGGTGGAAGCGGTAGGTGAGCCGCCGCGTCTGGACCAGGGGGCGTTCGCCCCGGGCCACCGCCGGGTCCTCGCGGTTGGCGAAGGCGTGCTCGTGGTCGACGAGGAACCGCCAGCCGTCGCGCACCACGTGCACCTCCTCGAGCTGCGTGGCCTCGTCGGTGCCGAAGGTGCCGGCATGAACGAACGGGAAGTGGGCGACGTCGCAGAAGTTGTCGATCATGAGCCCGGCCGACACCGAGGCGACCGCGGTCGGCAGCACGCCGAGCAGCAGGCCCGGCTCGTCCCAGTCGGCCACCTCGGGTGCGGGCGTGATCGGATCGGCCGGCGCCAACCACACGATGCCGGCGTGGACGCGAACGCCGCCCGGCGCAGTGAGCGCGGCACGCGGTGGCAGCGGGGCGCCGGCGCCCAACGCCGGCACGAGGCGGCAGCCACCGTCGCCCCCGAAGCGCCAGCCGTGGTAGGCGCACTGCAGGGTGCCGTCGCCCAGCACGGTGCCGGCCGACAGTGGCGCGCGCCGATGGGGGCACTGGTCGACGAAGCCTCGGATCTCGCCCTCGAGACGGACGAGCACCCAGTGCTCGCCGAGCAGTTCGACCGCATGTGGGCCGTCGCCGATCTCCTCGACCCGGGCCACGGGATGCCAGGCCCGGCGCAACGCGGGGTGGGTGTTCGACAGCTCGCTCATCACCGCCAACTTAGGCAGGGATTCGTGACCGGCGGGTTTCCCCACCGTTGCTGCGGCGCGGAAACCGTGGTGAAACACAGGCGACGTAGGGTTGCGGCCATGGCCGACTTCCTCGACTGCAGCATCCTGCCCGAGCGCTCCGCCGATCCGGCCGAGGTGCGCCGCCTGGTACGACGCGACGGCGCGGCCATCCTCACCGGGATCGGGCCGTCGGAGGCCGACGCCCGCGCCGGTGTGGCCGCGGTGTTCGGCGCTTCGGTGCTGGCCTTGCCCGAGGCCGCCTCCGTGCGCGAGGGGGGCGACAAGGACCCGAAGCCGTACGGCATCCACGAGGCGCTCCCGCTCCACACCGACGGCTTCGCCTACGGCGACCTGGCGCCCGATCACTTCGCCCTGTCGTGTGTACGCCAGGGCACGGCCGGCGGCGAGAGCGTGCTGGTCGACAGCCACCGCCTGCTCGACGCCGTCGACCCCGAGCTGCGCACGTTCCTGACCACCGTGCCCGTCGACCACTCGGAACCGGGCATGGCCGCCGCGCCGACCCTGTCGCCGCTGGCGCTGTGCACGGCCAACGGCCGCATCGCCGTGCGCAAGGTGCCGTTCGTGCGACCTGGAGCCGACGACCCCGATGCCGCCGCCGCTCAGGCGTCGCTCGACCGCTGGGCCGCCGCAGTGGCCGAGCAGGACGGCAAGGTCCGTCGCTTCACGCTCGAGGCCGGTGACCTGATCGTGATCGACAACTACCGCGTCCTGCACGGGCGCGAGCCCTTCGAGGGCGAGCGCGCCATGTGGCGCGTGTGGGTCTGGACCGACGAGGGCCACGGCGTGCCCTCCGGTGCGCTCCACTCCGACACCCGCTACGCCGCCACGGGCACCGTCTGAAGGGAACGATCCGTGCTCGTCTCCGAGATCCCCGCGCTCCGCGACTACTTCTATCCGGTCCTGCTCGGCGCCG
>JANPGL010000401.1:0-15359 GCA_031423915.1 Actinomycetes bacterium
CGATCTCGAACGTCTCCTTCTGGAACTTGCGGGCGCCGAGCGTCGTGTAGGTGACCACGCCGATCGAACCGTCGGCGAACGTGATCGTCACGTGCACGTCGTCGGCCAGCGATCCGGCGCGCGCCGCGCCGACCGCCACCGGGTCGGCCCCCACCCACCACGCCATGGTGTCGATGAAGTGGCCACCCTCGCCGCAGAACCGGGTGCCCTCGGCGTCGGCCTGGGCGTACCAGCTGGTCGCCTCCATCTTGCCGGCGTTGACCAGGTAGCGCAGCAGCGCGGGCTGGCTGCGACGACCGGCACGATCGCGCAGCTCGGTGAGCATGGGGGCGAAGCGCCGGTTGAAGCCGACCATCACCCGGTCGTTTCCGGTCTCGCGGACCGTGTCCATCACCATCTCGAGCTGCTCGTTCGTGATGGCCAGCGGCTTCTCGACGAACACCGTCTTGCCGGCGCGCAGGGCCTCGCAGACCATCGAGGCGTGGGACGAGTGGCGGGTCACCACGAACACGGCGTCGATGGCCGGGTCGGCCAGCATGACCTTGTAGTCGGTGCCGGCGGTCTGGAAGCCGAACTTGCGCTGCGCGCTCACGGCCGACAGGCCCGACGACGTGGCCACGTGCTGCAGGATCACGTCGCTGCGGCCGTGGAGGTGGGGTAGCAACATCGTCGAGGCGTAGTTGCCCGCACCGATGAAGCCGATGCGCACCGTGCCGGTCGACGACCGCTTCACCGGGGCGGCGGCCTGGGCGCGCTCGATGGCGCGGGTGATCGTGACGTGCTCGGGGTACTCGAACAGGAAGCCGATGCCCTTCAGCTCGCCGGCGTCGAGCTTCTCGTACGTCTCCTGCGCCTGGTCGAACGGCTTCACGGCCGAGATCAGCGGCTCCATGTCGATCGACCCCTGGGCCAGCAGGTCGACGAAGCAGCCGAGGTTGCGGCCCTCGCTCCAACGCACGTAGCCGATCGGGTAGTCGATGCCCTGCTCCTCGTAGAGCGTGTCGTAGCGGCCCGGGCCGTACGAGCGCGAGAACCGGACGTCGAGCTCCTTCTCGTAGTACGCGTTCCACGGCAGGTCGAGCGAGCACTTGCCGATGTCGATGACGCGGCCACGGTCGCGGGCCAGCTTGGCGGCCAGCTCGACCGGGTCGTTCGTGGGCCCGCCGGCCGCGAGGAACACGGCATCGGCGCCGAAGCCGCCGGTCACCTCGGCGAGCGAGGCGACGAGGCGGTCGAGCCCCGCGCCGCTGGGCGCGTCGGCGCACACGGCACCGGACGCCTCGGCCATCTTGCAGCGGGCGTCGGACAGGTCGACGCCGAGCACCTTCACGCCGTTGGCCCGCAGGAGCTGCACCAGGATCTGGCCGATGAGGCCGAGACCGATGACGACGGCGGTCTCGCCGAGCGCCATCTGGCCCTGGCGCAGGCCCTGCATGGCGATGGCGCCCACGGTGGTGAACGCGGCGTGGCGCGGGTCGACGCCGTCGGGCACCGGGACGCACAGGTTGACGGGCACCCAGTTGATCTCGGCATGCAACGCGTACTGGTTGCCGGCGCAGGCCACGCGCTGGCCGACGTGGAAGTCGGTCACGCCCGCGCCCACCTCGATGACCTCGCCGCACAGCGAGTAGCCGAGGGGCGTGTACGAGTCGAGCTTGTTCATCACCTTCTTGAACGTGGCCTGCGGGCCCTGCTGGGCCATGGTCTCCAGGACCTTCTTCACCTGGTCGGGACGCGCCCGGACCTTGCCGAGCAGCGAGAGCTTGGCCTCGCCCACCTTCATCATCTCGGTGCCCGCCGAGATGAGCGAGAACTCGGTGCGCACGAGCACGCCACCGGGCCCGCAGCGCGGCACGGGGGCATCGACCACGGTGAGCTCGCCGCTCTTGTAGTTCTGGGCAACCTGCTTCACGTCGGCATCCTTGATTCGAGAGAGGGGGAAAGGCCCGAGGGGCCGTTCAGTCGGCGATGGCGGGCGCAGGCGCCGGCACGGCGGCGTCGAGGTGGGCTCGCTCGGTCTGGCGCACCCACTCCTCGAGCGTGAGCAGCTGCCAGATCTCCTTGGAGCGGTCGGCGGAGCCGGCGCGGTCCTCGGCGATGAGCTGCTCGATGGCGCCCCGCTGGAGCAGGCCGGTCTGCACCATGCGGCCGTTGGGCAGCATGTCGTCGACCATCTGCTTGAGGTCCCGGCGGATCCACGCCCGCAGCGGGGCCGAGAACAGGCCCTTGGGGCGGTAGATGATCTCGCGCGGGAGCACGCGCTCGGCGGCGTGCTTGAGGATCGCCTTGCGCTCGGGCGACTTCCACGGCGCCTTCGGGCTGCGGCCCTCGATCTTCTGGTCGGCCGAGAAGCTGAACGCCGCCTTGGCCACCTCGAGATCGATGTAGGGCACGCGCACCTCGGTGGACGCCGCCATCGACGCCCGGTCCGTGTAGGTCTGGTTGAGGCCCACCATGAACATCTGCACGTCGGTCATGCACATCCGGTTCACCGGATCGTCGAAGCCCGTCGAGTTGTACATGGCCGCGTGCTCGGCGAAGAGCGTGTCGACGTGACCGAAAAGCTCGGGCGACAGCAGCGACGAGAACTCGTCGCGCCCGTAGTGGGTGTAGCTGCGCCGGAACGCCGCCTCTTCGGGGAGCGAGGCGAAGTTCACGAAGCGTTGGGCCCAGCGGGTGGCCTTGATGCCGCGGTCGCCGATGGCGACGGGGGCGCGGCGCACCAGGTTGGCGATGACCTTCTCACGCAGCGGCGCCGGCAGCTTGCGGTAGTTGGCCGCCAGCAGGCACGCGTAGTGCTTGCGGTAGCCGCCGAACAGCTCGTCGGCGCCCATGCCACTGAGCAGGACGCGCACGCCGGCCTCGCGGGCGGCCCGGCAGATGAGCACGGTGTTGATGGCGGCGGCATCGCCGATGGGCTCGTCGAGGATCGACACCATCTGCGGGAGCATGCTCACGATGTCCGGCGCGATCTCGATGGTGTTGAGCTTCACCCCGTACCGCTTCGCCACGATCTTGGCGTAGTGGAGATCGTCGGGCATCGCCTCGAGCTTGGCGTCCTCGGCCCGGAAGCTGATCGTGTAGGCGTCGATGTTCGGGTTGTACTTCGACGCCAGCGCCGTGATGTAGCTCGAGTCGAGCCCCCCCGACAGGAAGCACGACACCGGCACGTCGGCGATGAGGTGCTTGCGGACCGAATCCTCCATGATGTCGGCCAGGTCGTCGGCCGTGAGCCGACGGTCGGTGCGCAGGTCCGTCGTGGGGTCGAAGTAGCGGTGGATCTCGAGCGGCCGCCCGGGCACGATCTCGGCCCAGTGCCCCGGTTGCAGCTTCTCGACGCCCTTGGCGGCGCAGTGCTGCTCGGGGATGAAGTAGTACATGAGCGACGACACCACGCCGGCGCCGTCGATCTCGATGGGCCCGATGGCGGGCGTGAGCGCCTTCAGCTCGCTGCCGAAGGCCACGCCGTTGCCCCGACGTGCGACGAAGAGCGGCTTGATGCCGAACTGGTCGCGGGCCAGCACCATCCGGCGCGTGCGCTCGTCGTACAGGGCGAACGCGAACATGCCACGCAGGCGGGGCAGGGCGGCCGGGCCCCAGTGGCGCCACGCCTCGAGCACGACCTCGGTGTCACCCGTGGTGCGGAACGTGGCGCCCAGCGCCTCGAGCTCGGTGCGCAGCTCGATGAAGTTGTAGACCTCGCCGTTGTAGGCGAAGACGAGGCCGTCCTTGACGAACGGCTGGTTGTTGGTGACGCGCACGTCGATGATCGACAGGCGGCGGTGGCCCAGGTGTACCGAGACGTCGTCGTCGGTGTAGGACCACACGCCCTCGGCGTCGGGACCGCGGTGGGCGATGCGGTCGATCATGGCCTGCGCCTCGGCCGAGCGGACGGGCCAGTTGTACAGCCCGGCGATACCGCACATGGTCAGCGCGTCCCGGCGGGGGCGCGGCCCAGCAGGGCGCGGTACACGGTGAGGTAGTGGCGGGCGGAGTTCGGCCACGCCAGGACCTTCTCGACGCGGTCGCGGCCCTGCTTGCCCATGTCGGCGCGGCGGTTCGGATCGTCGAGCAGGTCCGCGATGGCATCGGCGTACTGGCGGGTGTCGTTGGGCTCCACGTACACGGCGGCGTCTTGGGCCGACACCCTCGTCTCCACGAGGTCGAAGGCCACGACGGGCAGCTCGTAGCTCATGTACTCCATGGTCTTGTTCATCGTCGACACGTCGTTCAGCGGGTTCTTCGGGTCGGGCGACAGTCCGAGGTCGGCGGTCGACATGATCTCGGCCACCAGCTCGTCGGGTGCCCGTCCGGTGAAGTGGACGTGGTCGTCGATCTTCAGCTCGCGCACC
This sequence comes from Actinomycetes bacterium, assembly GCA_031423915.1. GTDB lineage: Bacteria > Actinomycetota > Acidimicrobiia > Acidimicrobiales > Ilumatobacteraceae > JANMAT01. The sequence continues at coordinate 4,353 of JANPGL010000401.1, forward strand.
AGGTCCTGCAGCTCGTCGAAGGCGTCGCCCTTGCCGATGAACGTGAACTGGGTGTCGGTACGGCCGAGCTCGTGGACGAAGTGGCTCGCCGCGCGCAGGGCGTAGTCGACCCCGTCCTGCGGGCCCATGACTCCGATGTACACCACGAGGTGCTTGTGCCCGCGACGGTGCTCGGCGCGCGGCTCGCTGCGACGGAGCTTGTCGGGGTCGGGCCCGGTGCGCACGATCGTCACCTGGTCGGGGCGCTTCTTGCCCCGCCGGAACGCCACCGAGCGGTAGCTCTCGTTCGTCGAGATCACGTGGTTCGCCGTGGCGTACGTGCCCCGCTCGAGCAGCAGCAGCGCCTTGTGCAACTGCTTGCTGTAGTCGTCGCCGCGGCTCTCGAAGAGCTCGGGGCACAGGTCGTGCTGGTCGAACACGTACTTGACGCCGACCAGCTTGAAGAGCGCACCGAGCACGAAGAACGTGTCGGGCGGGTTGCAGGCCTGCATGACCTTGAAGCCGTCGCGGACGAAGATCTTGAGCGACAACCAGGCCGTCATGAGCCAGCAGTAGGCGAACTCGTAGAAGAACGACGCCGTCGATGTGGTGGGCGGCGCCGGCCTGTACTTGTAGATGCGGACGCCGTCGAGCTCCTGGAACTTCGGGTCACCCTTGCCCTTGGGGCAGATCACCGACACGCCGTAGCCCGCGCCGACGAGCGCCTGGCACTCGAGCCAGACGCGCCGGTCGAAGGGCACCGGGAGGTTCTGCACGATGATCAGCACCCGCTTGTTGCGGGGGACCCGGGCGCTCCGTCCCTCGGGGGCTACGCGCCCCCCGGCCCCATCGGACGCCCGGCTCGCTGGCGCTCGCTCGGCCGTCATTCGCTCGCTGCGCTCACTCATCGGGCCAACGCCCACGAGATGCCCCGGTAGCCGGGGTTCGACTCGACCTCGTCGCCCAACGAGCCGACGAGGTCGAACAGCAGGGTCGGAGGTTCGTTGGTCAGGGCGGCCCGCACATCGGCATGCGGTGAGGCCACCAGCACGACGTCGGTGTCGGTCATGGCGTCGGACGGCCGGTCGACGAGCAGCTTCTGGAGGTGCGGCAGGTGCCGCTGCACGTAGGCCAGGTTGGCGCCGAAAAGCTTCTCGGGCCGCACGATCGGGTCGTACACCTTCAGATCGAACCCCTTGCCCACGAGCGCCTCCGCCAGTTCCACGTACGGGCTCTCACGTAGGTCGTCGGTCTGGGGTTTGAAGCTGATGCCGAGCAGGCCCACTCGGCGCGTGCCGAGGGCCGCCAGCTCTTTCACGAGGTTCCGGATGATCAGGTCGTTGGTGGCCATCGTGCCGGACAGCAACGGCACGTCCACGGAGTTGGTGCGGGCCATGTGGAGCAGCGAGCGCAGGTCCTTGGGCAGGCACGAACCACCGAAGGCGAATCCCGGCCGGAGGTAGGCCTTCGACACGTTGAGGCGGGTGTCCTTGACGAACAGCTCCATGACCTCGCGACTGTCGATGTCGAGCGAGGCGTAGAGGCGACCGATCTCGTTGGCGAAGCTCACCTTCACGGCGTGGAAGGCGTTGCAGGCGTACTTGAGCGCCTCGGCGGTGCGGACCGACACCACGTTGATCTCGGCCGGGATGAACGAGAACAGGTCGCTCAGGACCTTGACGGCTCTCTCGTCGTGGGCGCCGATGACGGTGAAGGGCGGCTCGAAGAAGTCCTTCACGCTCGAGCCCTCGCGGAGGAACTCGGGGCACATGGCCACCGTGAAGTCGACCCCCGGGCACTTGCCCGACGCTCTGGCCACGGCGGGGGCCACGAGGCCCTCGACCGTGCCGGGCGGGACGGTGGAGCGCACGACGACCACCAAGTGGTGATCGGCCTCCCGCAGGTACTCGCCGATCTCGGCGGCGGCCCGCTCGATGTAGCCCAGGTCGGTCGACCCGTTGAGCTTGGAAGGGGTGCCGACGCACAGCAGCGCGACGTCGGCGCCGGCGAGCGCCTCGGCCGATGACGTGGTGGCGCTCAACCACCCCCGGTTGCGAGCGTTGGCGACGACGTCGTCGATGTCGGGCTCGACGACCGGGCTGCGCCCGGAGTCGACGATGCCGACCTTCGTCGGGTCGGGATCGACGCCCACGACCAGGCGATCCTCGCCTGCGAGGCACGCCGCCGACACCGTGCCCACGTAGCCGAGTCCAAACACTGCAATCTTCACGAAGTCACCCTCTGTAGATGAGACGTTGACGCGAGGTGGTCGGTTCGCCCACGACCGGACCCGCGCACCGGAGTACGAACTCCTCCGCAGCCCATGCTATGGGGGTCACGCTGAGCGCGACATGAGCCGATCGGACCAAGCTCTGCCCAAGAGAACCCAAAGGGAACAGGTGCTTCGCCAGGAGATTCAGGGACGGCCAGCGGACGTCAAAGAACCGTCCTGTAGTGGCATACCTCAAGACGAGAGTGTCGCCGGGGTGGGCCCGCGCTGGCCTCCCGCCACCCGGTCCCGCGCCGTCGACCAAACCCTCGACACCGCCACCAGGCCGGCGGCCGCAGTGATCACGGCGGCCCATCCCGACCCGTCGATGCCGTAGCGGCGGATCAACGCGTACGCGGCGGCGAAGGAGATCGCCGACACCACCAGGCGGGCGGCCCACAGCCGACGCGTCTGCTGGACGACGCGGAGAGCGATGCCGGCACCGAACGCCCCGCTCCAGATCACGTAGCCCAGGCCGACGAGGCGCATCAGGCTGCCGTAGCCGACCGCCTCGGGCTTGTTGTACACGGTGCGCAGCAGCCAGGACCCGGCCACGAACACCACCGCCACGTACACGACCATGCACGAACCGATGCCGACCGTGAGCTTGCGGGCGAACCGGTCCAGGCCCGCCACGCCCCGGTCCCGCAGCGCTCGGGACGCTCCCGGCACGCCGAGGTTGCCGCCCGACTGGAGGATGACCGCCGCCGGGCCCATCAGCCGGATGACGCCCTGCAACACGCCGAACTGGTACTGACCGAGCAGGGCGAGGACCATCAACGGGTAGACGTTGTCCATGGTGAAGCTGGTGCCGAAGTCGGCCAGCATCCACCTCGAGAAGCCCCAGTGCTCGCCGATCTGACGCCAACCCGACATCAACCGCGGCCGCACCCGGAACTGCCGGAAGCCGAACACCGCGCCCGCCGCCGCGCCCGCACCCCAGGCGGCCACGAACAGCGGCGTCGACTCGTGGCCACTGGCGATGAGCAAGCCCGTCAGCGAGATCTGGACGACCGCGAACACGAGGTCGTTGGCGAGGGCGCGATCGGGTCGCCCCTCGAAGAACGCCATGAACCGCCACAGGTCCTGGAGCAGCAGGGGCACGAGCACGAGGGCGAGGACCACCAACGTACGGGCGATGACCGGCTTGTCGAGCAGCAGCGCAACCGCCGACGCGAGCGCCACGACGATCCCGAAGCCCAGGCCGAGCACCACCTCGGCCGAGAAGCCGCGTTGGAGCACCGCCTCGTCGGGGTGGCCCGACCGGGTGCCGATCACGATCGGTTCCGCCACGAGCGCGCGGTGGATGCCGAGCACAGCGAACCAGACGGTGAGCGTCAGGCCGTAGGCACCGAGGCCACTGAAGTCGAGCAGCCGGGCGACGAGGGCAGCGAGCAGGAAGTTGGTGCCCGACGAGACCCCCTGGTCGAGGAACGTCAGCACCACCTTCCGCTTCCCGCTGACGCCATCACTCATGTCGGGCACTCATGTCGGGATCAGTTCCCCCACAGGGCGCCGTTGACCGCCTGCGGACGCCCGGTCGTGACGTCGAAGCGGTCGGGCTGGGCCACGACGGTCGCCTGGACGCCCACGCCGAACCGGCCGAGCGTGGCCACGTGACGGTAGATGGTCGGGTGCGTCGACCGGCCGGCTCCCACCACCACGATGGCGCGGGGCTTCAGGCGATCGGACGACAGGCGCAGCGCGGCCGCCTCGTCGGGATCCTCCCAGCTGCCGAGGAAGGCCACGACCGTCGGGGCGTCGGCGCCGAGCTTCGTCGAGTCCGACGGGGTGAGCAGGCCGATGAGGTCGCCGGCGGCGGCGCGGGTCGTCAGCGGCTCCCACTGCTGGGTCCCGCTCTGGGTGTCGACGGCCATGAAGCAGCGGGCCACCTCGCCGTCCTCGCCGGACAGCGTCGTGCCCTCGGGCAGCGAGCCGGCGGCCTGCAGCAGGCGCGGGATCGGCGGCTGGAACATGCTGGCATCGGCCAGCATCAGCGACCCGCGACCGAGATCGGCCAGCAGGTTCGCCACCGTGAGGGCCAGCAACGCGGCCTCGCCGTCGGCCTCGACGGAGGCGATGAGGATCGGGGTGTCCGGGCCGGCGGTCGGTCCGAGCTCGTTGACCACGGCGCGGGCGGCGCGGATGAGCTGGGCGCCAGGGCGGGTGGCGGCGCGCGACGACACGCCCTTGGTGCCGCTGGCACCAGTGGCCGTGAAGCCGGCCAGCACCGGGGCACCGACCGCCTCGGCGATGGCGTCGCGGGTGCGGAGCTTGCCCGACAGCACGTCCTTCACGAGCACGTACGAGCCGGCCACCATCAGGCCCGCCACGAGACCGATGATCAGGTTGAAGCGCAGGCTCGGCTTGATGGGCGCCTTCGGGGTGAGCGCGTCCTGCAGCACGTAGCTGTTCTTCTTGGCCAGGGCCACCTCGGTCTTGGCGTCGTCGATGCGATTCTCGAGCGACGTGCGCTGGCCGATGAGGTCGGTCTTCTGACGGATGAGCGCGTCGTACTGGGTGATGCTGGCGATGGCGCCGGGCAGCTCGGCGTCGATGGCGTCGACCTGGGCCTGGATCTCCTTGAGCTTCGACTCGCGGCCCGAGTTCTCGGTGCGCAGGTCGTCGTCGAGGCGTTCGGCCCGCATGGCCAGGAACTCCTCGGCGAACTTGTTGGCCCGCTCCACCGAGTCGTCAGCCGTGGGTCCCTGGACGTTGAAGACCAGGACGTCGTCGGTCTCCGACGTCGCCTTGTACTGCTTCAACATGTCCTCGACCGGGACGGAGAGCCCCAGCGAGTCGATGACGCGCTGCGCCATCTGCGACCGGTTGGCCTGGGCGGCCTCGGTGCGCATGATCTCGGTCGGGTTGGCGCCCGACGGCCGCCGGCCGAGGTTCACCTTCGACTCGGTGGCGTAGGTCTTCGGCAACAGCATCGTGACGAGGCCGGCCAGGATCACCCCGGCGAGCACGCCGATGAGCATGATCCGCCACCGCCGGCGCATGGCCAGCAGCACGGTCCGTACGTCGAGCTCTTCTCTTTCCACTGCGTTCCCTCGCTGGCTCAGCGGGTCGGGGCGCCATGTGCGCCCGTACCGCGGGTCGGCTCCACCGGGGCGGGCGCGAGCCCATCGCCGGCGGAGGTCGGATGATCGGGTCGGGCGGCGCCGGCGAGGGCCGGGTGGCCACCGCCGTGACGGCGCCGGATGGCGCCCTCGTACCGCTCGACCAGCTGGGCGGTGACGGCCTCGGGCCGGTACCGCTCGTCGTACGTGCGTCGGGCCTCGGCGCCCAGCGCCAGGGACCGTTCCGGCCGGGCCAGCAGCCCGGCCATGGCCTCGGCGAGCGCCGGGGCCGAGCCCGGGTCGACCAGCAGGCCGTCGACCCCGGAGCGGATGAAGTCGGGGAACGAGGCGTGCGCGGGCGCGATGGCCGGCACCCCGGCAGCCATCGCCTCGATCACCACCAGACCGAACGTCTCTTCCCATACCGAAGGTACGAGACTCGCCAAGGCCCGATTCGTGATGCGGGAACAGCCGGCGGCGTCCTGGTGACCGACGAAGCGGACGCTCGGACGGGTGGCCGCCCAGGCCTTCACGTCGTCCTCCAGCGGGCCGCCGCCGGCGATGACGAGCGTCGGGGCGACGTCGGTGACCGTCGACAGCAGCAGGTCCCAAGCCTTCATGAGCAGCGCGATGCCCTTCTCGGCGGCCAGGCGGCCGAGGTACGCGAACTCGGGGGTGGGCGCCAGCTCGGCGGCCGTGCGGATCGGGCGGTCCGGCACCCAGTTGGGCTTGACGAACGTTCGGTCGGCCGGGAAACCGGCCTCGACGAACAGGCGGCGCTGGGCGCTCGACAGGGTGAGCAGCGCGTCGACCTGGGTCTTCCAGCGCTTGGCGTGGACCAGGTTGGCGATCGACAACGGCAGCGTCGCCGCCACCGAATCCCGATAGCAGCCGTGGCGGATGCCGGGCAGTGTGCGGTTCGGCAGGCAGTCGTGGCACACGGCGCCGTCGCGGAAGAACGAGCCACCCGCGCACAACAGCCGGTAGTTGTGCAGCGTGGCCACCGTGGCCACATCGGCGGCGTTGGTGGCCGCCAGCACCGAGGCGCTGAGCAGCGGGAACGAGTTGTGCACGTGCACGACGTCGGGTCGGAACCGGGCGATGGTGCCGGCCAGCGCTCGCTTGGCCTTCGGCGACCAGATCACGGTGCCGGGCAGGAGCGCCTTGCCCACCTTCGAGTAGCCGTCGATCTCGTCGCTCGACACCGAGTGCAGCTCGACGTCGTGGCCGACGCCCCGGAGCAGCTCCACGTCCTGCTCCACGACGCGGTTCTCCCCACTCGGCGCGCCCGAGCGGTAGAAGTTGTGGACGATGGCGATCTTCACGACGCCACCTCGACGGCACCGTCGCCGAGCTCGTCGGCGCCAGCGGCCGCGGTCGGGCGCTTCACCATCGGCATGAGCACCATCACCATGGCCAGCATCAGGTGGAGGACGTAGCTCGACATGTCGCCGATGCCCGTCTCCGTGTACGACGCGATGAGGACGTACACCACGAGGAACGTGGCGATGGCCCGCGGCATGCTGGGCCGGCGGGTCAGGATGCGGGCCAGGTACACGACGAAGATGATCACCATGACCGCTACGCCGATGCGGCCCTGCTCGTGGTAGATGCTCAGGTACCCCGAGTCGATCGACAGGCCCTCGATCGACTTGTCGGTGAGGCCGACCCCGAACAGCTGCGAGTAGACGTCGCGCGGGAACGAGTAGACCTTCGCCCACGCCTTCGTGCGGCCGGTCAGCGTGTTGAGCTGGTCGGGAGCCTGACCGCGCAGGAACCAGGCCTGGACGGCCGGCCCGAACAGCAGGGCCGCGACCGGCACGCAGAACAGGGTCCAGCTCACGAGCCGCCGGGCCCGCTCGCTGGAGATGAACATGGCGAGCACACCGGCCACGAATCCTGCGCCGCCGGCGATGAGCGGCGTGCGCGAGTGGCTCAGGAGCAGACACACCATCGACGCCGAGAGCCAGAGCAGGCCGCTTCGGCGCGGGATGGCCTGCTGCAGGAGCAGGAACACCAGCATGAAGCTGAACAGCGCCGTCCACTGGGCCAGGCCCGGCGCCGTCAGCGCCGGCAACTGGGTGATGAGGCGGCCCTCGTTGTCGAAGCCCTTGCCGAGGGCCAACGAGATCAGCGACGAGGCGACGACGATCTTCATGATGGCCAGGTGGCCGCGCAACGGGATGTACCGGTCGTGGGCGAACACCGAGATCAGCTGGATCAGCACGACCAGGGTGAGCAGGAACCGGCCCGCCCGGAAGAGGCTGCCGAGCCCGGACCGGCCGCCGAGCGGCGGGAGCAGAGCCACGACGGCGAGGAGCGCGTACAACAGCACCGGCCAGGCGTTGGTGACCCGGATCCGGGGGTTCACCCGGAACGCGAACCACGCCGCGAGCACCAGGAAGATGGCCACGAGCACCTGCTCGGGCCGCTTGCCGATGAAGGTGATGCGGCCCTGCTGCACGAAGGACCATGGCAGCACGGAGCACAGCAGGAAAAGCCACGACCAGGTGGCGTGACGTCGCACCGCGTCGGTGAGCGGCGCCAGGCCCGTGTCGACATCGGCCAGCAGCAGCGGCCGCCCCGGCTTCGGGCGCACCATCGTCGGCAGGGCCTTGGACCGCGGAACCGGCGGGGAGCTCGCCGTCTGGCGGCGAAGGTCGACGGTCGGGACGCTCATGAAGCGCGCTCGTTGCACGGCACGGTGGAGCACCCTACGCCGGTCGTCGCGCCCTCTGTTCTGGCCCTTTGCGTGTCCTGACGCACGGTCATCACCCCAGGTACGGCCGCAGGACGGCCTCGATGCGTTCGGCGGCCACCGACCACGAGTAGCGCTCACGGACCGACGTGACGTTGGCCGCGCACCGCCGGTACAGCTCGTCGTCGTCGAGGGCGGTTTCGATCCGCTGGGCGAGCTCGCCGGCGTCGTCGCTGGCGAGCAGGGTGCCCGAGGTGCCTTCGACGACCAGCTCGGGCATGGCGCACCGGTCGCGTGCCACGCACGGCATGCCCGCCGACTGGGCCTCGACGAACACGATGCCGAAGGCCTCGAAGCGGGAGGGCATCACGAACAGGTCGTGGGTGGCGTACAGGTCACCGACCGCGTCGTACCCGAGCGATCCCCGGAAGTCGACGCCGTCGGGCACCGCACCCGGCAGCGGCCACTGCTCCGGCCCCACGATCGTGAGCGTGAGATCGGGGCGGCGTGAGCGCAGCTCGACGAAGGCCTCGACGACGAGGTCGCCCGCCTTGCGGACGAAGTCCCGGCCGACGAACAGCAGACGGTTCCGGTCGCCGGTGAGCCGGCGGTCGATGGCGGTCCGGAGCCGTTCGTCGAGCACCGGCACGGAGGTGGCCCCGAGGTCGACCACGTGGATGCGATCGGGCGACACGCCCTCGGCCACCAGACCCTGGCGCATCCACTCGCTGGTGGCGAACACGCCCTGGGCGCCGTCGATGATGCGGCGTTCGCGTGCGGCCCGCCGGGCCAGCCGCTCGCGGTTGAACCCGGGATGGCCGAGAAGGTCGAAGCTCAGGCCCGAGTCGAGGAGCTGACGGATCTGGGCCCAGCTCGTGTCGCGCAGCAGGAAGTACGGGCACGGCAGCTCGGCCAGATCGAGCACCTGGAGCGCCACCGCCGGGCGTTGGCGTTCGACCTCCTTGCGCAACTGACGGCCGACGACGCGGTCGGTCAGGGCGGAGGAGCGCCACAGCGTCTTCCAACCCAGATCGGTGCGCCGGGCCGAGCTCGACCGCAGCAGCGAGCGCGTCACGGGCCCCGGGTCGGCGCCGAGATCGACGAGGGGGAGACGGTGGCTCAGCGCGTCCCGCAGCGCCCACGGCGTCGACGACCAGGTGCGCTCGGGCTCGCGGTCCCACAGGCAGGCGAAGCCGAGAGCAGTACGACGACCGAGTGCGGCAGACGCGCGGGACGGTCGGCCTCCGCGTTCATCGGCTCGGGTCGTGATCACGTGGGTGGCTCCAACCGGCGCTCGCTCGTGGGAACCGACCCCGTCGAGGCCGGCGCGCGCCCGGCCAGTGCAGGGTATGGAAGTGCGGGTCGGTGCGGTGGCCGCCGGACGGTCACGAGCCGCGCAACACGCCATGGGCATCCTGCCCGGCGAAGGCCTGCCAATCGGCGAAGCCCACGAAGCGACGATCGACCCACGCCCACACGATCGCCGGGTTGGCGCTGAACCCACTCGGGAAGCCCCAGACGAATCGGTTGGACTCGTCGTCGAACTGGTTGCCGTTGCTCCCCCGGCGCGACTCGAAGCCGGCGCCGGCGTAGGCGTTGTAGTCGAACCGGATGGTGCCGAACTGCTGCTGCGCCCACTGGGCGGTCACCTGGGGGTACGGCGCCACACCGGAGTTGGCCAGCACCAGCAGACCCGTGAAGCCACGCGTCATCGAGATCTGGTTGTCGTGGATCTGGGTGCCCTGCAACGTGCCGAGTGTCGAACCAGGCGGGCAGGCGCCCTGGCCCTGCGCGATGTTGGCGGCGATGCACCCGCGCTGCTGGACCTGGGCGATGACGCCGCCGTTGTTGTCGGCCAGCCGGTTGCCCGACACGTCGAAGTTGGACGCGTTGAACAGGAAGATGCCGCCGTGGGTCCTGCCCGAGTTGCCGACGTTGGCCGTGTCGTTCCCGGTGATGACGTTCGACGTGATGGCGCCCGAGATCGTCATCTCGGCCCACACGCCACCCTCGGTGTTGTTCGTGATCGTGTTGTGGTCGATCGTGATGCCCGTGAGCGCATAGTCAGGCCAGACACCCGAACCCGAGTTGCCGCTCACCTCGTTGTAGGCGAACACGAGATCGACCGCGTTCCAGAACTTGGCGCCGCCCGCCTCGTAGTACGTGTCGTGGCCGGCGAAGTTGTTGCGCGACACCTCGTTGCGCACGATCTGCACGCGCCGGCCGGCCGCTTTCACGCCCATCTGGCCGTTGTCCACCAGGCGGTTGTCGGCCACGACGGTTCCGGGCCCGGCGAACACCGAGCAGCCGTGGTTGAACCGGATGACGTTGCTCTGGATGAGCCAGCCGCCCGAGGCACCGTTGTTGGGATCGGTCGGGTTCTTGAAGCCCCCGCCGGCGTCCGTCGTCTGGATGGCGCATTCCTGGAACGGCGCACCGAACTTCTCGATCGTGAGGTTGCGCACGGTCACGCCCTGCCCACCGCGGCCGAGGTCGGCAATGAGGGCGTGGCGGCCTGGCACCGACACCTCGACGGTGTGCCCGTTCGGGTCGTCACCGACCCACACCTGACCGGCGCCGTAGTCGTAGAACCACGTGCCCGCCACCACCTCGGCCGCCGAGCCGACGCGGCGCAGCGGCCGCGAGTCGACGAACAGGTCGTCGGGCGAGCCACAGCGCACGAACCCGGGCAGGCACGGCGCTCCCCCGGTGGAGGGGACGGCGGTCGACTGACCTCCCGCCACCCACCGGGGCCCGGACGGCGCGAAGCCACCCACCACCTGGCTGCCGTTCAGCACGGCACCCGGTTCGCCGACGATGAGCTGACCGTCCCGGGGGCGCAGGTCGAACTGGTCACGGTGCACTCCGGCGCCGATGACCACGACACCGCCCGGTCCGGCCGCGTCGATGGCGGCCTGCACCGACGGGCCCGGCGCGGCGCGCACGCCCGCCGGTGCCGCCGCCCCGGTGAGCCCGGGGGCGAGGACGCCGGCGCC
>JANPGL010000402.1:0-3996 GCA_031423915.1 Actinomycetes bacterium
CAGCGAGTCGCGGATCTCGGTGAGCAGCTCGACCTCGGTCGGGCCCGACGCCGCCTCGGCCGGCGGCTTCATCTTGTTGTAGAGCTTCACGAGCATGAAGACCACGAAGCCGATGATGATGAAGTTGATGATCGAGTTGACGAAGTTGCCCCAGCCGATGCTCTTGTAGGCCTTGCCTGCCAGGCCCGAGCAGCTCTTCTCACCGGTGGGCTTTCCGTCGGCGCCGAGGATGTCCTTGCACTTGACGAACAGGCCGAGGATGCCGGTGAAGATGTCGCCGGTGAACGAATCGATGACCGCTTTGACAGCGGCACCCATGACGAACGCGACCGCGATCGTCATGAGGTCGCCCGTTGCCAGGAAGTCCTTGAACTCCTGGACGAGACCCTTCTTAGCCATACAGATGCTTCTCCTGTGGTGTGGTGGTGTGCGACGAGTCCGTCACGCCCCCGGACGAACCTCGACTCGCGCATCATTGAAGCACGCTCCCGAGGCCAGATCCGACAATGTGTCCGGGCACAACGCGTTTGCCGTGAGCCCGTCGGCACTGTCTCGACGCCACAACCCCTTCGGGATGACGCAGACTCCGTCGCGAATGTTCGGATCGATATGAAGTGGCATCACGAGTGCAGCTCGCTGGTTGAACACACGAACGCGCGCAGCTTCCACCAGGCCACGGGCGGCGGCGTCGTTCGGCGACATCGACACCACGGCGGGCGGTGCGTTGAACTCGCCGAACATCGAGTTGATCGTGCGCGCCGAGGCCGGCGTGAGCAGCGTGAGCGGGTGCATCTCGTCGTCTAGTGGCACGAAGCGTGGCAGTGGAAGTTCGGTGCCCGGCGCGTGCAGGCGGGCCCGGCGATCGGTGAACGTCGGGTACACGTCGCGGAAGCCGACCGTCTCTCCGGGCGCACGCAGCTCCCGCACCCCGTCGACGCCGCCGTCGACGATCGTGGCGATCGTGCGGACCGGGTCGGCGTCGAAGTCGGCTTCGTCGTACCCGAGCAGCGTCGCCAACGCGGCGACCGTGTCCGCGTTCGAGCGCGACTCGCCTACAGGAGGGATCACGCGCACGACGCGCTGGAGTACGTAGCTGCCGTAGCTCGTGGCCACGTCGTCGGCCTCGAAGTGCGTCGTGGCCGGCAGCACCACGTCGGCGAACGTCGCGGTGTCGGTGAGCACCTGGTCGTGCACGACGGTGAACAGGTCCTCGCGGGCGAGGCCGGCGAGCACCTTCGCCTGGGCCGGGTTCATCACCGCGGGGTTGGCGCCCTGCACGACGAGCACCGCGGCCGGCGGGCCGTCGAGCTCGCCGCACAGCAGCGCACCGAGCTGGTTCATGTTGACGTGGCGGCGGGCGGGTGCCGCCGTGTCGCCAGAGGGTTCCGCGCGTGTCACGTCGATCGGCGCCGCTTTCGACGTCGACGCCAGCACGCCCGAGCCCAGCGTGCCGAAGTGCCCGCACAGCAGCGGCAGGGCCAGTACCGAGCGGCAGGCCGAGCCGCCGTTGCGGTTGCGCTCCAGGCCCCACCCCAGCCGCAGCATGGAGGGACGCGTCGAGGCGTAGCGCTCGGCGAACGTCACGATGTCGTCGGCGGCGAGCCCGCACACCTCGGCGGCACGCTCGAGCGACCACGGGCGGGCGTTGTCGAGGTAGGCCTCGACGCCGTCGACGTGGCGCGCCAGGAAGTCGCGGTCGAGCAGGTCCTCGCGCTCGAGGTACGCCGCCACGGCCAGCGCCAGCACCACGTCGGTGCCGGGCCGCAGCGCCAGGTGCAGCTCGGCGCGCGCCGCCATCGGCGTGGTGCGCGGGTCGACCACCACGAGCCCGGCACCGTCGCGCATCGCCTGCGTCACGAGCGGCGGGAAGTGGGTGTTGCTGGCCGACGGGTTGGCCCCCCACACCACCACGAGCTTGCTGTGCACGACATCCCGAGGATCGGCGGCCAGCATGGCGCCGAACGTGTCGTCGTAGGCCTGCCCGGCCGTGGCCGCGCAGATCGTCTCGTCGACCTTCGAGGCGCCGAACCGGCGCCACAGCCGCTCCGACAGCACGTTGCCCAACGCACCCGCCGACGAGTTGTACGAGTAGGGGATCACGGCGGCCGGGCCGTGCTCGTCGACGGCCCCGCGGAGAGCGGCGACGACGAGATCGAGCGCCTCGTCCCACGTCGCCTCGCGGAACCGGCCCGATCCCTTGGGCCCGGTCCGCACGAGCGGGGTGCGCACCCGCTCCGGGCCGTGCACGCGTTCGGCGTGCTTGCGCACCTTGGCGCAGATCCAGCCGTCGGTGAGCGGGTTGCCGGGTGCGGCGTCGACTCGGGTGATGCGGTCGCCGTCGACCGTCACCTCCAGCGAGCAACCGTCGGGGCAATCGAGGGGACAGGCGGTGACGACCATGACGCCGATCGTGACACGATCGGCGGTGTCCTCGGAACGCCTATTCTTCGACTTCCGATGACCGACACCACCACGCAGGCATCCACGCAGGCGCCGGCCGCCGGCGACGGCAAGCTCACGATCGACGACCTGACCGAGCGCATCGACGCGCTGCGCGTGCTCAAAGCCGACAACCCCGAGGAAGCCGGGCGCATGCTCGAGCAGATCGGGGGCAGCGGCAAGCCCGAGCAGGACATCGTCGACCAGCTGTCGAAGATCAAGCCGCTGTGGCGCCCCGACCGGTTCGAGGAGGCGCACCGCATGGCCATGCGGTCGCTCGAGGTGCTCGACCGCAACGGCGCCCGCAACGCCAAGATGCCCAGGATGGGCCCGCTCAAGCCGGTGGCCCAATGGGTCGTGCAGCAGATCACGCGCTTCATCGTGCGCAGCCACCAGAACACCGTGATCGACCGCGTGCGCAAGCTCTACGAGCGCCGGGAGGCCAACAGCGTGTGGGGCAGCCCCGAGCACGTGATGCTGCGCCGGGCCCGCATCAACGCCGTCCAGGTCGAGACGGGCTTCAAGGGCAAGGCGCTCGGGCTCCCCACCTTCCTGCTGGGCGGTGCGTTCATCTCGTCGATCTTCGGGGCCATCGCCAACGCGGCACGGAACGCCATCGACTCCAAGGGCGGCGCCGTGATCGTCACGATCGTGGCCGGGCTCGTGTTCGCCGCGCTGTCGTGGGCGGTGCTGTTCTCGGCCGCCGTGGCGCGGCGCCGCATCCGCCTGTCGCTCGATGCGCCCCTGAAGGGCCTGTACGAGACCATCGGCGCCTGTGGCAACCCGCCGCGCGACCAGTCGACCCAGTTCGCCGTCTTCGCCATGGTGTTCCTGGTCCTGGCCTGGATCGTCATCCCCGTCGGCCTGTACCTCGTCCTGAAGAACTAGCGGCGCCGTGTCGTCCGCGGCGGCCGCCCGGGCGAGGAAGTGATCATGACCGACGCCATCGAGCTCGGCGAACCCGTGGTCGACACGCCCACGTTCGCCGCGTTCTACGCCCGCCACTACCGCCGCACCGTGGGCCTGGCCTGGGCGCTCACCGGCTCCCGCGAGACGGCGGAGGAGCTGGTGCAGGACGCCATGGCCGACGCCCACCGGCGGTGGGGCACCATCGGCGCCTACGACGACCCGGCCCGGTGGCTGCGCCGCGCCGTGGTCAACCGCTCGGTGTCGGTGCGGCGCCGCCTCGTGCACCGAGCGAGGGGCGACGCCCGCTTGGCGGCACGTCTCGGAGCCGCGGCGGGCGCGGGCCTCGACGCCCGCGACGCACAGCTGTGGGCCACCGTCCGGCGCCTGCCGGCCCGCCAGGCCCAGCTCGTCGCCCTCGTGTACGTGGACGGCCTCACGATCGCGGATGCCGCCGCCACGCTCGACGTCGCCCTGCCCACCGCCAAGACGCACCTGGCCCGGGCACGCGCCCGCCTGGCCACCGACCTCGCCGCCTGGCGTGACGACACCGACCCGCAGGAGGACCCCCGATGACCGCCGCCCTCACCGACGCCGAGCTCGACGCGGTGCTGTCCGGTGCCGCCGCCCGCCTGCAGACCGAGGCCGCCG
>JANPGL010000403.1:0-24474 GCA_031423915.1 Actinomycetes bacterium
CGAGCGCCAACCAGGTGAGGTCCTCGCCTCGGTCCGCCCGCAGGAGGAGCCGAGCGCGGTCCGGCGACCACGCCACGGCAGAGATCTGAGCGGCTTCGGGCAACCGAGTGCCGAGACCAGCCGCCGCGGCCGCAAGGTCGACACGACGTTCACCACCATCGGCGATGGTTCGCACCACGACCGTGCCGTCGCCTTCGGCGTACGCGACCCGGCCGTCGCCACTCAGCACCGCCGAACCGACACTGGTGCCGATCGACCGTTCGCCTCGACTGCTCACCTCGAGAAGCGCTCGACGCTCGCCGCCGACGGCCCGGGTCAGGAACGCCAAGCTGCCGTCCTCCGCCACGGCCAACGAGTCGAACCGCTCACCATCGGCGGCACGAGCCAGAACCGCGGGCGGCTCGCCCGAATCGAACCGAGCGGTCAGGAGCGCCACGCCCGTCGGTTCGCTCCGGACGAACCAGATCAGATTGGACGACAGGGCGGCCAGATCGACCTCGCACGTCGCCGCCGACGCGATCCCGGCACACCCCTCGAGCGTGCGGACGAGACCCGTACGGGCCCACACCTCGATGCGACCCGATGTCGAGATGGCGAGGAACTGGGGCAGGCCGGGCGCGGCGGCCACGGGTCCGGCGACGGTCGTGCCGGTGGCGGTCGCCGTCGGCGTGGTTGCGCCCGGCACGGTGGTCGCGGCCGTGGCGGCCGATGTCGTGTCGGCGGGGATGCCCTCGTCGCCGGCGTCGTGGCGGAGCGCCACGACGCCGAGCAGCAGACCGACCGTCAGGGCAGCCGCGCCCACGCCGGCGGCGGCCTGACGGCGAGCACGGCGGCGGTGGCCGGCGCGCAGCACGGCGGCGAGCTGCTCGGGCGACGGGCGCACGCCCGCTGCCCCGGGCGGCGCGGCATAGGTGCGCCGCAGCACGTCGTCGATGTCGTTCATCGGAGGTCCTCCAGCCGGCGGGCCAAGTCGTTCCGTGCCCGGTGCAGGCTCGTCTTCACCGTTCCGAGGGCGATGCCGAGCGTGGCGGCGATCTCGGCGTCGGACAACCCCGCGTAGTAGCGGAGCAGCACGCACTCCATCTGCCGCTTCGGCAGCTTGGCCACCGCAGCCCGGACCCGCGGCGCCAGCGAGGCGCCGACGGCGTCGTCGTCGACGCCGGACGACGGCAGCTCGGGGCCCGGGTCGGGGCGCAGGCGGGCCAGGCGCCGACGCCGCAGGCGGCTGCGGCACAGGTTGAGCGTCGTCGCCCGCAGGTAGGCCGCCGCCCGGTCGGGAGCCCGCAGCCGGCCGAGCGCCACGTACAGGCGGGCGAACGCCTCCTGCACGACCTCCTCGGCCTCGGCGCGGGAGTCGACGAGCTGGCGGGCCAGGCCCACCAGCGATGCGAAGTCGGTGTCGAACAGCGCCGCCACGACGTCGTCACGTGACCCGGACGGCAGCACCGTGAGCCCGATCGTCTCGTCCATCACGCCCCTTCCGACGCCTGACACGAGCACCGGGTTGACGCGCAGAGACGTTACAACTCGGGAACGGAGCATCGGCCGGGCGCTCATGCGCCGTCCCCGCCGCCGCACTGCATCGACGAGAACGAGGAGCGACCGCGCGGACTGGAGACACCGACGTAGCCCCGTCCCAGCAGCGTGTTGCGACCGTCGGCCCGCCGAACCCGCAGCTCCCACGCTGCGGCGCCGTCGGCCGACGAGGTCCACCCGGTCACCACCGCAGCCCCGTCGCCGCGACACGTCAACATCCCCTCGACGAGGCTGCCGCCCCAGGTGGCCACCTTGCCCGTGCGGAGATCGGCCTCGGCCAGCTCGTGGGTCATCGACGCGCCCGTGCCATGGCGTCGGACCCCGAGTAGGCGCTGGTCGTCGTCGACGCACGTGGCCACGAACGGCACGGCGCGGGCGACCCGCAGGGGGCCGGCGGCGGGCACCTCGACGACCCGGGCGTCGTCGGTCAGCTGGGCGACGAGGCGCCCGCCGTCGGGCGTCCAGGCCAGCGACGACGGAAACTGGTCGGGTTCGAGCACGATCGAGCGTTCGGCACCTGTCGTCAGGTCGCGCACGACGACCTCGGCGGGCGCGTCGAGCGTGGCCACGCCGTCGCGGTAGCGGGGCGCACGGGCATACGCCATCGCAAGACCGTCGGCGCTGGGAGCCACCAGCACCGCCGACCCGAGCTCGATCGCCGGATCCGGCCCCGGCCACCGGTGCAGCGTGCCCTCGTATGTCGGGCCGGGTGGGTGCGTGAGCCAGAACACCGAGCCGCCGTCGGCGGCGGCCGCGAGCCCGGAGGTCACGCCGCCAACGGGCCCGCCTCCCGCGACGAACACCATCGGCGCACCGCCGTCCAGCGGCACCCGGGCGAGCTCGCCGCCACCGAAGCCGACGTACCGGTGGACGACGACCGCGTCGGCCAGCAGCACCACCTCGGCGACGGCGCAGCCCGGCGCGCCGCTGCAACCGTCCACCCACACGAGCCGCCCGGCGGGTGTCCACACCTCCACCGCACCGGTGCTGGTCGTGGCGAGCACCGCCGAGCGCCACCACCCGTCGGGCCCGAACGGCCGGGGCGGTGCCGAGGTCGTCGTGACCGGGGACGCGTCGGGGACGGTCGCGATCGTCGGGCCGGTGGTGGCGGGGACAGTCGCGGGGACCGTGCTCACCGTCGTGACCGCGGCGACGGATGTCGCGACGATCGTCGTGGTGGACGGCGACGCAGCGCCGGTGGTCGTCACCGGGGCGGTCACGACGTCGTCGACCGAGGTCGGCCGCAGCAGCACGGCGGCGGCGGCCGCTATGCCCAGACCGCCGACCAGGAACAGGGTGGCCGCGACCCGGGCGACGCGGGGGACCTCCGGCGCTCTCGCATTCGATGCGTCCACCCCCGCCATGCCGCGGGCTGGTCGCAACAGATGCGCCGAAACCGGTCGGGCCGGCGGGGTGGTGTCGTCGTGGTCCACGCCCATCACGACGCCCGATACCTCCGCCGGGTTGACGCGCTTCGTGCGCAGCACTCACGCGTCATGCGCGATTGCTGCACCAAGAGCGCAGAACGAGCGCGACGCCGTCGCCCGTCAGCCCTTGGCGACCGCGGCGGCGATGGCGGTGCCGACCTCGGTGGTCGACCCGGCCGGGGCCGTGGCGCAGGCGGCGCGGATGCGGTCGGCCGCCGCGCCCTCGCCGAGGAAGTCGAGCATCAACGCGGCCGACAGGATGGCCGCGGTCGGGTTGGCCTTGCCGGTGCCCACGATGTCGGGCGCCGAGCCGTGCACCGGCTCGAACATGCTCGGCCCGGTGCGGGCCGGGTTCAGGTTGGCGCTCGACGCCAGGCCGATGCCACCCGACACGGCGCCGCCGAGGTCGGTGAGGATGTCGCCGAACAGGTTGTCGGTGACGACCACGTCGTAGCGGTGCGGGTCCTGCACGAAGTAGATGCACGCCGCGTCGACGTGGTTGTACGCGGTGCCGCAGTCGGGGTACTCGGCGGCCACGGCGTCGAACGCCCGCTGCCACAGGTCGCCCGAGAACGTGAGCACGTTCGTCTTGTGCACCAGCGTCACGTGCTTGGTGCCGCCCCGGGTCCGGGCCAGCTCGAACGCGTAGCGGATGCACCGCTCGGCCCCCATGCGGGTGTTCACCGAGCCCTGCGTCGCCACCTCGAACGGGGTGCCCTTGCGCAGCACGCCTCCCTCGCCCACGTAGGGGCCCTCGGTGTTCTCGCGGATCACCACGAAGTCGTGCGGCCGCGAATGACCCGGCGCCGTGCCGATGAACGGCCGCTGGTTCACGTAGAGATCGAGCTCGAAGCGCATCTTCAGCAGCAGGCCGCGCTCGATCACGCCCGGGGGCACGGCCGGCGTGCCGACGGCGCCGAGCAGGATGGCGTCGAAGTTCCGCAGCTCCGTCAGCACCTCGTCGGGAAGGATCACCCCGTCGCGCAGGTAGCGCGCCCCACCCAGGTCGAAGTCGGTGGCGTCGACGGCCACCCCGGCCGCCCGGACCACCTTGAGGGCCTCGGCCGTCACCTCGGGCCCGATGCCGTCCCCACCGATCACTGCCAGCTTGTGCGCCATAGGGGCGACAGTCTGGCACCGCCACCAGGCGCGATGCCCGTTCGTCGCCGCGCCCCGGGTGCCGCGCCGCCCGCGCCACCGATACGCTGGCACGACTATGTCCGAGCACCACCTGTCCCGTTCCGCCTACGACCGACTCAAGGCGGAGTATGACGACCTCACGACCCGGGCCCGCATCGAGATCGCCCAGCTCATCGAGCGGGCCCGCGAGATGGGTGACCTGTCCGAGAACGGCGACTACCACGCGGCCAAGGACCAGCAGGGCATGCAGGAGGGTCGCGTCCGCCAGCTGAAGTCGATCCTCGACGGCGCCATCATCGTCGACATCGTCGAGGAGGGCGTCGTGGCGCCCGGCACCATCGTGACGATCCTGTACGAGGGCGACGACGCCGACGCGGCCGAGCGGTACCTCGTGGGCGACATCGAGGAGCGCACCGGCGAGCTCGACGTGATCTCCCCCGGGTCCCCCATCGGGGCGGCGCTCATCGGCGCGCGCATCGGCGACGTCGTGGCCTACGAATCTCCGGCAGGGACGCTGCGCGTCGAGGTCCTCGCCGTGGAGACGGCCTGAGCCACATGAACGAGCCGGGCGACATCCGCCGGCCCGACCTGCCGCCGGGTCGCGCCGTCGAGCTACCCGGCCGCGGCACCACCTTCCTGCGCGAGCTCCCGGGACCGCCCGGCGCGCCCACGCTGCTGCTGCTCCACGGCTGGACGGTGACCTCCGACCTCAACTGGTTCACCGTCTACCACGCTCTCGGCGAGCGGTACCGGGTCGTGGCGCTCGACCACCGCGGGCACGGCCGGGGCTTCCGCAGCCGAGAACCGTTCACCTTGGAGGCGTGCGCCGACGACGCCGCTGCGGTGTGCGAGGTCCTCGGCATCGAGCGGTGCGTCGTCGTCGGCTACTCGATGGGCGGCACCATCGCCCAGCTCGTGTGGCACCGGCACCGGGACCTGGTCGAGGGGCTCGTGCTGTGTTCCACGGGCGCCCACTTCGCCGATACCCGCAACGAGCAGCTCAACTTCATGGGCCTCACGGGGCTGGCCGCGCTGGTGCGGTTGACACCCGAGCGGGCCCGCCAGTGGATGGGCGACCAGTACCTGGCCCGCAAAGGTCGAGCGTTCGAGGCGTGGGCCCTCGAGGAGCTCGCCCGGCACGACCTGACGGCCATCCTGGAAGCGGGCCGCGAGATCGGCCGCTTCTCGTCCGACGAGTGGCTCGGCACCATCGACGTGCCCAGCTCGGTCATCGTCACGATGGCCGACCAGGTGGTGCCGGTACGGCGCCAGCTGCGGCTGTTCGAGGGCATCCCCACCGCGGTGGCCTACCGGGTCGACGGCCAGCACGACGCCGTCGTCTCGATCGCCGAGGCGTACCTGCCGACGCTGCTGGAGGCGTGCGGCTACGTCGTCGACCACGCGCGCCTGCGGCGCACCGCATGACGGTCCCCCCCGCCGGCTTCACCGTCTCCAGCTTCAACGTGCACTGGGGTGGTCGGTTCCCGCACGGCCGCGACACGTACGACCTCGCCGCCGCGTGCCGCACGTTCGACGCCGACGTGCGCGTGTTCCAGGAGGTGTGGGACAACGAGGTCGAACGCTCCCGGCTGTGGGTGCCCGACGGCTTCACCCAGCACCGGCTCGTGGTGGCCACGTGGCCGCGCCCCGCCCGGTTCGAGCTGCCGTCGCCCGAAGCCGAGCGCGTCGGCGACTTCTGCATCGTGCTCGCCACCCGCTTCGACGTGCTCGAACGGCGGGTGCTGCGCCTGCCCGCCACCGAGAAGGACCCGCGGTGCGAGGCGCTGGCGCTCCGGCTCACCACACCGCTCGGGCCGGTGTGGGTGATCGCCGTGCACTTCACGAGCGGCATGGTGCCGCTCGGCTCGGCGCGCCAGGCCTGGTCGCTCGGGCGGCAGGTACCGAACGACGGGCCGGCGGTCATCGTGGGCGACCACAACCTGTGGGGTCCGCCGGCACGCTTGCTCTACGGCGCCAGCCGCTGGCGGCCGGCGGTGCGAGGCAAGACGTGGCACACGCCCCGGCCGCGCCACCAGATCGACCACATCTGGACCCGCGGCCTGCGCTCGACGGGTGGTCGCGTCCTCCCCGACCTCGGCAGCGACCACCTCCCCATCGCCGCCACCATCGTTCCCGGATGATTTTCTGAGCGGAACTCCTCAAGTCCTCCGAAGAACGGCCGATGAGTAAGGCAACGACGCCCACGGCCGGTCCCCCTCAGATCCCTGCCCCCCGGATCCGAGGAGTGGGACCGCCGTGGGCGAGTTCACTTTTCCCGGGTAGACATCACGCCATGCGCCGTCGGACCACGATCGTCCTCACCGCACTCGTCGGCGGCGCACTCGGCCTCGTCTGGCGCCGCCGCCATCGGCCGCCGGGCGCGCCCACGGCCATCGACCTGGCCAGCCGGGCCGCTCGCAACGTCACCGTGGCCGGCTTGGCCGCCCGCGTCGGCACGTCGTACGCGTCGACCGCGGCGCGCAAGACGTTCGCCTCCGCGACGCGACGTGTCGAGCTCGACCGCGAGCACGAGCTGCGCACCGCCGCCGACATCGCCGACACGCTCGGGCAGATGAAGGGCGCGCTCATGAAGATCGGCCAGATGGCCGCCTACCTCGACGAGGGACTGCCCGAGCCCCTGCGCATGGCGCTGGCCCAGTTGCAGGCCCAGGCGCCGCCGATGGCGCCCGAGCTGGCGGCCGGCGTGATCGAGGCCGAGCTGGGGGCACGGCCCGAGACGTTGTTCCTCGAGTGGGACCCGGTCCCGATCGCCGCCGCCTCGATCGGCCAGGTCCACCGGGCGCTGTGGCGCGATCCGGCCACCGGCGACGAGCGCGCCGTGGCGGTGAAGGTCCAGTACCCGGGCGTCGACGAGGCCATCGCCTCCGACCTCGCCAACACCGACCTGCTGGGCACGCTCTTCGCCCAGGTGTTCCGCGGGCTCGACCCCGCGCCGATGGTGGCCGAGATCCGCGAGCGCATCTCCGAGGAGCTCGACTACCGCATCGAGGCGACCAACCAGCGGTTGTTCGCCGAGCACTACCGCGGCCATCCCTACGCCCGCGTGCCGGCGGTGATCGACGCCCTGTCGACCCAGCGAGTGCTCACCACCGAGCTGGCCACCGGCATGACGTGGGCCGAGCTGCTGGAACAGGACCAGGACACCCGTGACCAGGCCGCCGAGACCATCTTCCGCTTCGTGTTCCGGTCGCTGTACCGCTTCCGGGCCTTCAACGGCGACCCGCATCCGGGCAACTACCTGTTCGGCCGCGACGGCACGGTCACGTTCCTCGACTTCGGGCTCGTGAAGCACTTCAGCGCGGCCGAGATGGACACGTTCATGGGCATGATCTCGTCCGCCGTGCTCGAGCACGACTGGGCCCGCTTCCGCTCGATCGTCGAGCTGGCCGGGCTGCTGCGCGCCGGCGCCCCGGTCGACACCGCCACGGTCGGCGAGTACTTCAGCCACTTCTACGACGCCGTGCGCGAGGACCGCGAGGTGACGTGGTCGCCCGAGTACGCGTCGGCCACGGTGCGCCAGACGTTCGACCGCAACTCGCCCATCGCCCAGTACGCCACCGTGCCGTCGTCGTTCGTGATCATCCAGCGCATCAACCTGGGCCTGTACGCCATCCTCGGCCAGCTGCGGGCCCGCGGGAACTACCGCCGCATCGCCGAGGAGATCTGGCCGATGACGTCGAGCGCGCCGTCGACCCCCATCGGCGAGGCCGAGGCGGCCTGGCTCATGACCTCACGCTGACCTCACGACGAGGCGGCGGCGGCCAGCACCCGGTTGGTGGCCGCCAGGATCACCCTGCCGCGCTCGACCGGGTCGGGGTAAGCAGTCATCAGGGCGCGGCTGCGCAGCTCGATCGACACGGGCACGTCGGGCACGAGCCGGAGCACGTCCACCAACGGCAGTTCGCCGTCGCCTGGCAGCAGGCGGCCGTGCACCGCCTCCTCCAGCCACTCGAGCGTGGGCTCGGTCGGCGCATCGGCCAGCTGGAGGTAGGGGAACATCGACGTCGGGGCGGCGCGGAGCTGGTCGAGCGTCGAGCCGGAGCGGGCCAGGTGGAGCGTGTCGATCAGCACGCCGCAGTTCGGCTCGGCGACCTCGGCCGCGAACGCCAATGCGCTGGTGAGCGAGTTGACCTTGAACGGCGGCAGGAACTCGACGGAGACGGTCACGCCGAACGGCTGCGCCCGCCGGCACAGCTCGGCGGTGCGGGCCACGGCGGCGGCATGCTCCTGGGTGCGGTTGCCGAGCAGCACGAACCGGGCGCCGATCTCGCCGGCGGCGTCGATGAGGGCGTCGCCCGGGTCGCCCTCCGGGGTGAGCAGCACCGGCTCGACGTCGACGGCGACCAGCCCGGTGGCGTCGAGGCGCTTGCGCACGGCGGCGGCCACCGCCGGCGTGAACGTCTTGGGATCGAACCAGATGCCGACACCGCCGTAGCCGGCGGCGGCCGCCACATCGACGGCGGTGGCGGGGTCGACGTCGAGGATGCAGCCGGCGGCGAGGGAGACGAGACGATCGGTCATCGCCCCCTTACTAGGCTCCCGGACCGTGTCGACGCAACGAGTGATCTCCCCCATCGACGGTGCCGTGATCGCCGAGCGGCCCGTGGCCACCCCGGCGGAGATCGAGGCGACGCTCCGTCGGGCCGACGTGGCGCGGGCCGGCTGGGCCGCCACGCCCTTGGCCGAGCGCGCCGCGGCATGCGAGCGTGCGGTCGGGTACATGGTCGACCACGCCGACGAGGTGGGCCTCGAGCTGACCCTCCAGATGGGCCGGGCCGTGCGCCACACCCCGTTCGAGATCCGCCGCGGCTTCGAGGAGCGGGCCCGGGTGATGGCGGCGCTGGCGCCCGCTGCGCTGGCCGACCGGCCGGCCGCCGCCAAGGACGGGTTCACCCGCTTCATCCGACGCGAGCCCGTGGGCACGGTGCTGGTGGTCGCCCCGTGGAACCACCCGTACCTCACGTCGGTGAACTCGATCGTGCCGGCGTTGCTGGCCGGCAACCCCGTGATCCTGAAGCACGCCACGCAGACGATCCTGTGCGCCGAGCGCTACTCGGCCGCCTTCGCAGCGGCCGGTCTGCCCGACGGCGTGTTCCAGCACGTCCACGCCACGCACGAGGCCATCGCCACGATGATCGCTGACCCCCGCATCGGCTTCGTCGCATTCACCGGCTCGGTGGAGGGCGGCCACGCCATCCAGGCGGCGGCGGCGACGCGCTTCATCGGCACCGGCCTGGAGCTCGGCGGCAAGGACCCTTCGTACGTGCGTCACGACGCCGACGTGGCCCTGGCCATCGCCGAGAACGTCGACGGCGCCTTCTTCAACGCCGGCCAGTCGTGCTGCTCGATCGAGCGCATCTACGTGCACGAGCGCATCTACGACGAGTTCGTCGAGGGCGTGCGGGCCGAGACGCTCGGCTACGTGTTGGGCGACCCGCGGGACCAGGCCACGACGATCGGCCCGATGGTCACCGCCAAGGCCGCGGCGTTCGTGCGCGGCCAGATCGACGAGGCGCTGGCCCGGGGCGCCCGGGCGATCACGCGCGAGACCGACTTCGCCGCGTCGGCCGCCGGCACGCCGTACCTCGGCCCGACCGTGCTGGTCGACGTCGACCACTCGATGAGCGTGATGCGCGAGGAGTCGTTCGGGCCGGTCGTCGGCATCATGAAGGTGTCGGGCGACGACGAGGCGGTGGCCCTCATGAACGACTCGCCCTACGGCCTGTCGGCCTGCGTGTGGTCGCGCGACGTCGACGCCGCGATGGCGCTGGGCGAACGGGTCGAGACCGGCACCTGGTACCTGAACCGGTGCGACTACCTCGACCCCGAACTGGCCTGGACGGGCGTGAAGGACACCGGCCACGGCATCAGCCTGTCGCCCCTCGGCTTCGACGCGGTGACCCGGGTGAAGTCGTTCCACCTGAAGCTCCCGGGCTGACGGCGGGCCCTCGGGGGCCCCCGGTCCTGGGTCACCTTCGAGCCGCATGCGGCTCGGACCTGACCCGGAAGGCGGCCCGGGGTGCGGAGCCGCGGGCCGACGGGTACCGTCGCGGGTCCGATGTGGATGCCGTGGCAGTACGCCGTGTTCTGCGCCGTCGGGCTCGGCGGTGTGGCCGTCGCGCACCCGTTGTGGCGCGTGCCGGCCATGCCGGTGCGGCTGCGTCCGTGGCTGCGCGAGGCGGCCGTCGTGTTCGTGCTCTACGCGGTGTGGCGGCGGCTGGGCGAGGTCAGCCTCACGGGCACCGGCAAGGCCCTCCAGCGGGGGCGTGACCTCTACGACCTCGAGCGCACGGTCCACCTGCCCGACGAGCTGACCCTGCAGCGGTGGACGCTGAAGGCGACATGGCTGGCCCGCGCCGCCAACTGGTACTACATCGTCATCCACGTGGTCCCGGTCGGCATCTGGCTGGCGTGGATGTTCGCCCGCCACCGCGACGTGTACGCCCGCTGGCGCAACGTGTTCGCGCTGTCGTCGTTGATCGTGCTGATGATCCAGTGGGTGCCGGTGGCGCCGCCCCGCTTCTACCCGGAGCTCGGCTTCGTCGATACCGGAGCGCTGCTCGGCCCGCGGGTGTACGACAGCGGCGGCGCAGCCACGGGGGGCCAGCTGAGCGCCATGCCGTCGATGCACGTGGCCTGGGCCACCGGCATCGGGCTCGCCGTGTTCTTCGTGGCCCGCAGCCGCTGGCGCTGGCTCGGGCCGGCCCACATCGTCGGCACCCTGTGGGCCGTGACCGTGACCGGCTACCACTGGCTGGCCGACGGGATCGTCGGCGGCGGGGTGGTGGTCCTGGTGGCCGCGGTCGTGTGGTGGTGGGAGCGACGGCGCGTTGCCACGGTCCGGTGAGGGTCGGCCCCGCGCGTCCTCCTACCGTCGCCTGCAACCCGAACCCATCTCGGTCGTCGGGGGACGAGACGCTGCGACCAGCCCGGTGGTGGCCGACCCAGGAGGAACCCGTGATGCGCAAGTCATTGGGCTGGACCGTACCCGTACTTCTCGTCGCCCTCGCCGCGTGCGGGTCCTCGGCGACACCGACCGCCTCGCCCACCACCGCCGCCGGTACCCCACCGACCACGGTGGCGACGGTGGCGACGGTGGCGAGCACGGCCGCGGCGTCGACGGTCGCCCCGGCGCCGACCACGCTGGCGTCGGCCGCGCCGACCACCATCGCCGCCACGACCGCCGCACCGACCACCGCCGCCGCCGCCGCGGCCGCCAAGCGCACGTACGACGTGTGCGCCATGCTCACCGCGGCCGATGTGAAGTCAGGGGGAGGATCGGGCGAGGGCGTGGCCAAGGGCGCGGAGAAGCCCGACCACCTGACGAGCACCTGCAGCTGGGGCGGCTACCCCACGCTGCCCGGCCTGTTCGTCAGCATCGGCTCGTACCAGGACCGGGCCGCGGTCGACGCGGTGAAGGCTCAGCTCACGTCCGCGGCCGGCACCGCCGAGGTGAGTGGCGTCGGTGACAGCGCCGTGCGGCAGGGCGACGGCATCACCGCGTTCAAGGGGAACGTCGTGTTCGGCGCCTACTCGTCGTCGATACCCGGCAAATCGGGCGCATCCGACGCCGTCCTGGTCGCCGTGTTGAAGATCATCGAGACCAAGATCTGACGGATCGGAGGGTCGGCGTCACGACGTCGCGGCGGCGACGTCGGACGCGGCGGCCACGACGGCGGCACCGAAGCGCTCGCCCGGGGTGCGGGTCAGACGCTCGACCGGGCCCGACACGCTGACCGCGGCGAGCACGTTGCCTCGACCGTCGACCACCGGCGCCGACACGGAGCATACGCCCGGCTCGCGTTCCTCGACGCTCTCGGCCCAGTCCGTCGCACCGGCCCGCAGCACCTTGCCCGCCGAGCCGCGATCCATCGGCAGCAGCGCGCCCTCGGGCACGATCCAGCGGAGCCCGTGGGGCGACTGGAGCGACACCACGCAGCGCCGCCCGTCGCCCTCGGCGACGTAGAGCTGCACGCTCTCGCCGGTGCGATCGCGCAGGGCCTCGAGCACAGGACGGGCCGCCACGCCGAGCGGGAAGGCGTCGACGGCGGACCGACCGAGGGCCACCAGGCGCAGGCCGAGGGTGAACCGTCCGTCGGGATCGCGCCGGACCAGCGCGTGGTCTTCGAGCGCCACCGCGAGGCGGTGAGCGGTGGCCCGGGGCAGGCCGGTGACCTTCACGAGGTCGGCCAGTGCCAGCGGGCCCGACTCCAGCGCGTCGAGCACGACCACGGCTTTGTCGAGGACGCCGACCCCGCTTACACTTCGTTCCACGAGACGAACCTAGCGTCTCAGAATGTGAGAGCGCCAATGACCGGCACCACGTTGCCGCAGAAGGTCTGGGACCGCCACATCGTCCACGCCGCGCCCGGCGAACCCGACCTGCTCTACATCGACCTCCACCTCGTGCACGAGGTCACGAGCCCGCAGGCGTTCGACGGCCTGCGCCTGTCGGGTCGTCGTCTGCGCCGCCCCGACCTGACGATCGCCACCGAGGACCACAACGTCCCCACGGCCGACATCGACCAGCCGATCGCCGACCCCATCAGCGCCCGCCAGGTCGAGGTGCTGCGCGAGAACACCGCCGAGTTCGGCGTGCAGAACTTCCCGATGGGCGACCCGAACCAGGGCATCGTCCACGTCATCGGCCCCGAGCAGGGCCGCACCCTGCCCGGCATGACGATCGTATGCGGCGACTCGCACACCGCCACCCACGGCGCCTTCGGGGCGCTGGCGTTCGGCATCGGCACCAGCGAGGTCGAGCACGTGATGGCCACGCAGACGCTCCCAGAGCCGCCCGAAGTGGATGGCCATCGACGTCGACGGCGACCTGCCCGCCGACGTGACCGCCAAGGACGTGATCCTGGCCGTCATCGGCCAGATCGGCACCGGTGGCGGCATCGGCCACGTGCTCGAGTACCGCGGCTCGGCGATCCGGGCGCTCTCCATGGAGGGCCGCATGACCGTGTGCAACATGTCGATCGAGGCGGGGGCCAAGGCCGGCCTCATCGCCCCCGACGACGTCACGTTCGCCTACCTCGAGGGCCGCGCCCACGCGCCGAAGGGCAAGGCATGGGAGCAGGCGCTCGACGACTGGCGCTCGCTGCGAAGCGACGACGACGCCGCGTGGGACGCCCGCGTCCACGTCGACGCCACCGCGCTGCGCCCACAGGTCACGTGGGGCACCAACCCGGGCCAGGTCATCTCGATCGACGGCACGATCCCCGACCCCGACGCGTACGCCGACGCCACCAAGCGCGACACCGTGGCCCGGGCGCTCGAGTACATGGGCCTCACCGCCGGCGCCCGCATCCGCGACATCGGCGTCGACACCGTGTTCATCGGCTCGTGCACCAACAGTCGCATCGAAGACCTGCGGGCCGCGGCAGCCGTGCTCGACGGCCGCACCGTCACCGCCAAGCGCGTGATGGTCGTGCCCGGCTCGCACGCCGTGAAGGCGCAGGCCGAGGCCGAGGGCCTCCACAAGGTGTTCCGGGCCGCCGGGGCCGACTGGCGCGAGCCCGGCTGCTCGATGTGCCTGGCCATGAACCCCGACAAGCTGGCGCCGGGCGAGCGCAGCGCCTCGACCAGCAACCGCAACTTCGAAGGCCGTCAGGGCCGCGGCGGCCGCACCCACCTGGTGTCGCCCGCCGTCGCCGCCGCCACCGCGGTGCTCGGCCACTTCGCCACCCCGGAGGATCTCGCATGAAGGCTGTCCGTGTGCTGCAGGGTCGGGGCGTGCCGCTGAAGCGCAGCGACGTCGACACCGACCAGATCATCCCGGCCGACTGGCTCAAGCGCGTCGAGCGCACGGGGTTCGACAAGGGACTGTTCGCCACCTGGCGCGACGACCGCAGCTTCGTGCTGAACGACGAACGCTACGCGGGGGCGTCGATCCTGGTGGCCGGCCCGTCGTTCGGCGTCGGCTCGTCGCGCGAGCACGCCGTGTGGGCCCTCCAGCAGTACGGCTTCGACGCCGTCATCGCCCCGAGCTTCTCGGACATCTTCCGCAACAACTGCACGAAGAACGGGCTGGCGCCGGTGGTGCTGCCCGAGGCGGTCGTGCAGCAGCTCTGGGCCGCCATCGAGGCCGACGAGACGATCGAGATCATCGTCGACATGGAGCGCCTGCTCGTCGAGGTGCCGTCGGCCGGCATCTCGGTGCCGTTCCCCATGGACCCGTCGACCCAGAACCGCTTCCTGCACGGCCTCGACGACGTCGGCATCACGCTGTCCCACGCCAGCGCCATCGACGACTACGAGTCGCGCCGCCCGGGCTGGCTGACGGCCGGCTGAAGCTCGTCGCCGGCCTCTCCGAGGACCGGCGGCAGCGCGCCGGTGCGCCGCCGATAGACGACGAGCGCCAGACCGGCCACGGCGGCCACTGCCGCACCTCCGTACGTGTACGGCCGCAGCGGTACGTCGCTCACGACCGTGCGCGCCCGGGCGGGCTGGGGTGCGTCGACCGTCCAGGCGAACGACACCGGCGCCAGCGACGCGCCGGGCCGTGCGACCTCGACCACGACCCGATACGCCCCCGCGCTCGGGATCTCGATCGCGCCGAGGTCGAGCACCCCGTCGACGGGAGTTCCGCCGTTCACGGGCACCGGGGCGGCGTCGCCGGCCTCGGGCCGGAACTCGACGCTCACCCCCGTGATCGGCGCCGGCTCGGGGCGGCGGCTCGACACGACGGTGGCCACGAGCAGGTTGGCGCCGGGACGATTCGGGCGCAGCGTCAGCTTCACGAGCACGTCGCCGACGGTCTGGGCCGGCGGCGGGGGTGTCGGGGCGGGGGCCCGCTCGTAGAAGGCGCCGACGGCGGGCGGCGTCGTCGACAGCGCCGCACCCCCGGCGATGACGAGGAGCGCAAGGGCGCCCTCGATCTGCAACCCCCGGGCCCGCACGGGTCGGCGTCGGTCGACCGCCATCGCGTGCCGCACACCCCACACCCCGGCGGCGGCGAGAACCGCCAGCTTCGCTAGGAGCAGTCGGCCGAACCAGCTCGACAGGAGCGCCGTGACCGTGGCGATCTCGCGTCCGGTGAGCAACAGGCCCGTGGCCACCAGCGCGACCATCGAGACTAGTGCCAGGCGCGAGAACACCGCCACGAACGCCCCGGGCCTCTTGAGCTGATGACGGAGGAAGACCGCGCCGAACAGCCCGCCGGCCCACGCGCCCATGGCGAGCACGTGGACGAGTCGGAGCGCGACGCCGACCGGGTACGAACCGCCGGTCGACGCGTGGCCCGCCAAGCTCACGAGAAGGGCGGCGGCCACCGTCATCGCCGCCAAGGCGACACCGGCCTCGTCGAACCGCCGCGCCCGCCAGCGAGCCAGCACGACCCCATCGACCGACGGCGACACGAGACGTGTCAACCCCACCAGGCACGCAGCCACGACCACCCCGGCCTCGGTCCGCCGCCCGAACGAACCGGACACCAGCAGGCGCCCGGCCGTCGCACCGTACGGCGATCCGATGTCGATCACCTCGCGCACGAACAGGGACACGAGCGCCACGACCTGGAGGGTCGCGCCCACGCCGACGATGCGCAGCGACCGACGAACGGCGGCCACCTCGTCGCCCAACCGGGGGAGCACCACCAGCGCCAGCAAGGCTCCGCCGATCAACAGGGCCAGGCCGACGCGCTCGAGCCAACGGAGCACCACGTCGATCGGCTGTGGCGCGACCGTGGTGGCGCCACCGAAGCTCGCCACGAGGACGTTGCCGACGCCGAACACCACGCTGCCCGCCGTCTCGTGCAGGTCGACGGGGTCGCGAACCTTGTACGTGACTCGGTAGATCCCTTCCGGCAACGCCGGCAGCGTCACGACGAGCTGCGAACCACCGGACCCGATGCGGACGTCGGACAGCTCCACCACGGGCTGATCGGTGGCATGCAGCACGAACGAGGCCAGCTGCGCATCCACCCGCTCGTCGAACCGCACCTTCAGCGAGTCGGGCGCAGACGCCACCACGGCCCCGTCGGGCGGCTCCGACCCGATCGGGGTGGCATGGGCGGACGCCGCCGTGGCCGGGAGCATCACGGCGGCCAGGACCGCGACGAGCGCGGCCGACCACCGGAAGCGACGCAGGACCTTCACAGCAGGAGGGTAGGTGGGGAGCAGCGCACCGGGTGGCGGGGCACGGGATCAGACGCCGATGTAGGACCCTCTGGTCGAGCTGAAGGCGTCGAAGTACTCGGTGCCGGCGATGCCGCTGCCGATCATCTGCGGGCCGAGCCGTGCCTCCTCGACCCGAGAGGTGCCGGTGACGAGACTGGTCAGCGTGGCGTTCGCTGCGCCGTCGATCCAGAACGACAGGGTGCCGTTCTTGGCCGTCGACGATGTGGCCGAGGTCCAGCCGATCTCGAGCGTGTGACTGGCGTTGCTGATGTTGGTCCACGTCGAGGCCTTCGTGGAGGTCCCGTTCCGAGCGACGGCGCGGACCTGGTAGCTGGTCGTCGTCTTGCGGAGCTCCACCCGGCCGACGACGTTCCCGCCGCCGTCCAACACCTCGATGAGCTCCTGCGTGCGGTTGGTGGGCAGCGTGACCCCGTTCGGGGCGAACCTGAAGCGGGCGTTGTAGCTGGCCAGCGCCATCGGTGAGGTGTCGAGCACGTAGGTGTCGGCGGTGCCCGAGACGAGCGCGCGCAGCCCGAACGAGCCGGACTGGGCTGCGGCGGTCGCGACCGACAGACCGCTCGGGTTGGCCACGCCGCTCCAGGCGGAGACCGAGCCACCCTCGAAGCCGTCGGCGAAGACGAGGTCGGCCGGTCCGGGCAACGTCGTCGTCGTGGTCGTCGGCGGCAACGTCGTGGTCGTCGTCGTCGAGCCGGGCGGGTTGGCATCGAGCCACTGAGCGGCGGCCAAGACGTTGATCCGCCCGTTGCCGTAGACGTCATCGGCGCCGGAGGCACCGAGGTCGACGGCGCCGTGGACGAGCGCACCCTTGATGTCGGCGCTCGGGTCGGGCTGGTAGCTGGCGAGCAGCGCCAGCGCGCCCGACACCTTGGGCGCCGACAGCGAGGTTCCCGTGTAGGGGTAGTAGGAGCCGTAGAGATCGGTCGTGATCACGCTGACGCCTGGCGCCACGAGGTCGGGGAACACGCCGGTCCGGCCGCCGCACGTGGACGCACCGCGGCTGCTCATCGAGTTGACGACATCTCGGTTGTTGGTGACCCCGACCGCGATCGACTCGGGGTAGTTCGCCGGGCTCACGCTGGTGCCGACGCCGGGGCCGAAGTTGCCAGCGGCGAACACGGGCATGATGCCGGCGGCGCGCAAGGCCTGGACATCGGGCTGGAACTCCAGGTTGCAGCCGATCGAGCCGTACGACCACGAGTTGTTGACGACCCGTGGGGCGTCGGCGGTGTCGGGGTTGTTGTCCGGGTCGAGCACCCACTGCAGCGACAGGTGGATGGCCGTGGCGGTGGCGGTGCCCGCGTCGTTGAAGACACGAGCGGCGATCCACTGGGCGCCCGGGGCCATGCCGATGGTCGAGCCCGTCGACGACCCGGCGACCATCACGCCCGTGGTCGCCGTACCGTGACCGTCGAGGTCGGTGGGCGTGGCGTGTTGGCCGTAAGGGTCGAACCACGAGTTCGAGCCACCGCGATAGCTGGCGGCCAGATCGGGGTGCGCGGCGTCGACGCCGCTGTCGAGGTCGGCCACCACGACGCCCTGACCCGTGTAGCCGAGGTCCCACACCGAGTTCGCCAGCGTGCGGGACACGTCGCTCGACGTGGCAGCTGCGACGCGGGCGCCGACCTTGACGATGGGCACCTGATCCGGAGTGATCAGCGACACGTCGGGGCGCCGGCCGAGCGCGGCGATCACCGACGGGGTCGCCGTCACCGACACCGAGTTGTTCACCCACAGCGGCGTGAACGATCCGACCTGGCCGAGCGCCCGAAGCAGGCTCAGGTAGGCCAGGATCAGGAACTGGCTGACCGACTGCTTGGTCCGGAGGTCGCTGACGACGCCGTGGAGCCGATCGGCGAACGGGCCGGTGCGCGACCCGCCGAAGTCGACGCGATCGTTCATCGACACGATGACCGTGATCATCTGGGTGGGGGCCGCGGCGTTGAGCTGCATGCGCACGGCAGGCGACACCGCACTCGCCGGCGCGGCGGTCACGAACTGAGCCGTCACCGCCAGCGACGCCAGGAGCAGGCTGCAGGCCAGGAGGATCGGCGTCGAGCGGCGCACGTCAGCTCTTCACTTCGAGGTGCTCGAGGCGCACGGCATCGATGACGACCGAGACCTTGTCGCCGGGATGGAGGGCGTCGGCGGCGTTCGGGTAGAAGAGGAAGTAGCCGGCGCCGTTCAGGAGCACCATCTTGTGGGCGGTGTCCGTCGGCGGCGTGAGGACGGCACCGTTCGACTCGACGAGCAGGTTGGGCTTGTTCCCGTGGAACAGGTCGTCGGCCTTGTCCTTGTCGAGCACGGTGAAGCGGAGCTGCACCAGCCCGCCGAGCGCGGTGAGCGCCACCAGGTCGATGCGCACCCCGTAGCGGTCCTCCATGACCGCAGCGGAGACCGCTCCACCCTTCGGCGCCGGGTCCCGACGCACGAGGGCGTAGACGCCGATGGAGGCGACCAGCAGGCCGACGACCGCGAGGGCCGCCACGTACCTGGGCCGGATGCCCTTCCGGGTCGGGCCCGGGGAGGCGGTGCTTTCGTCGTCGACGATCAAGGTCATGAGGGGCCCTCCGCAAGGCGTGGGGTGAGCAGGATGGACGAACTGCGGCGGTGAGGGGGCGGCGGACCCGCCCCCTCACCGTGGTGCCGAAGCGGTCAGGGACCGAACAGCGGGGTGGTCGAGCGCTTGGCGGAGAAAGCGTCGAAGTACATCAGGGTGTTGTTCCCGGTGTTCGTGACCGAACCCAGGCGGAAGGTCTGCACCGACACGTTGCTCGCCGTGAGCGTCTGGGCCAGCGCCCCGTTCACGTAGAGCTGCAGCGTGGTCCCCGCTTGCCACACGACCTCGATGGTGTTCACGGTCGTGCCGCCGACGAGGTTGGTCCACGTTGCGTTGGCGTTGGCGGTGCCGACCTGGATCTGCACCTGGGGTTGGCCGACGTTCAGCCGGTACCGAACCCGCAAGGCTGTGTTGGCGGTGTTGTAGCTCGTGCCCGCGGCCACGAAGATGTCCGTGCCGCTCGAGGTGTTGCCGTTCGGCACGAACGAGAATCGGGCATCGAACGTGGGCCAGGCGGGGCTCGCTCCCGTGCCGTAGTTGTACTGCACGTAGTTGGTGTTGTTGCCCTGGGCCTGCAGGCCCCTCGTACCCGCCAGCGCCGCCCCGGAGGACACGTCCAGCCGGCTGGTCGTGTTCGTCGAAGCCGACGTCCAACCCCACGGGCGAGTGCCCGTCTCGAACCCGTTGGCGAAGATGGCATCGAGTGCCGCCGTCAGGGTCGCGGTCCGCACCACGGTGCTCCAGTTGCCGGCAGCGTCGATGATGCGGACCCGCACGGTGTAGGTGCCGGGGGCGAGCGAGCCGATGGCCAGGCCGGGGTTCGTCCCCGTGAACGGCGTCCCGGTGCCGGCCATGATGTTCGTGCTGCCGGTCCACCACTCGCCGCCGACGACGTCGCTTCCCGTCCCGTCGGCGCCCGTCAACGTGAGGGCCACGGTCGGGGCGCTCAGCAGGACGCTGGTCGGGGACAACGTGATGCCGGTGAACGTCGGCACCAGCTTGTCGACGGTCAGTGCGCCGGTCGCCGTCGCCGTGGTCCAGTTGCCCAGGGCATCCTTGCCCCGCACGAGGATCGTGTGCGGCCCGTTCGACAGCGTCGCCACGGTGGCCAACGGAATGTCGGCGTAGACGGCTTCGGTGAGGTTGTCGAACTGCCCGTCGACCGGGCTGAAGAGGAAGCCGGCGCCCAGAGCCCCGACGGTGTCGATGAAGCCCTCGGCTCCGCCCACCACCGAAGCGGCGTCGGTGACCGTGGCGGTCACCCGCACCGCCGGTACACCGCTGTTCAGGCCGATCTTGCCGTTGGTCGGGTTGGGCGCTGCGATCACGCCTGCGGTGACCGGGCCGACGGTGTCGACCGTCAGTGTCGCCGACACAGCAGCGCTGGTGTTGCCCGCAGTGTCCCGGCTCGTCAGCGTGACCGTGTGCGGGCCGGAGGCCAGACCCGCCGGGATGGTGGCGAGGAGGTTCGCCGTCCCGAGCCCGCTCTTGGTGACCGCGACGGTCAAGGCGGGTCCGGTGTAACCGGTGACGGTGACCGTCGCCGAGGCGATGTCCGAGCTACCCGTGCCGATGTCGCTGGCCTGGGCGGTGAGCGTCACCGGCACCGTGCCGTTCGACGGGTTCGGGCTGAGGGCCAGGGCGCTGGTGGTCGGTGCCTGGGTGTCGGTTGCCGTGGCCACCGGGATGGTGAAGCTCAGCTGGGCGAGCGCCCCCGTACCGTTGGCATCGACGCCCTGCAGGTAGATCGTGTGCACGCCCGGCGTCGTGATGGGCGACGTCAACGGCTCCGAGACGGTGGCCGGGCTCGTGGCGTTCGCCGCCAGGCTCCCCACTGCGGTGCCGAGGCCGCTCGTCGAGTCGACGAAGTAGCGGGCGGACGTGATGGCCGCGCCCGGCGTCGCCGAGGTGATGGTGCCGGTGAAGCCGGTGATCGTGACCGGCAAGGTCGACGTGGTGATGGCCGTGACGACCGAGGTCGGGCCGGCCGCCGTGTTGGCACCGACCGCGATGAACGTCAGGGCCCCGCCGAGGCCGGTCGTGGCGTTGTTGTTGAGCGAGAGGCCGGCGTCGTAGAGCGCGTACTTCGTCGTCCCCGCCGTCGCCGTCGCCGGGATCGCCGCGATGACGTCAGCGGTCTGGCCGGGCCCGAAGGTCTCGGCTACCACGTGGCGAGCGTCGGCGTACGGGCTGCCGTCGGTGGCCACGAGCGTCTGGTTGAGCCCGAGCACGGCCATGGAGTGCGGCTGGGTACCGGCGTTCAGGTAGCGCAGCAGCAGGCGCTTGCCGGCCGAGGTGGGGATCGTCGACGTGCCCGGGTAGGGCTGGCCGTTGATGAGCGAGTACTTGGGCGAGAAGGTCCGCATGTCGAACGTCGCCGGCGTGGTGCTGCCGTTGAGCGCCGGGTCGAGCTCGCTCACGAGCACGATGGCCTCGTCATCGAAGGTGGTGGTCGCCGCGGGGTAGGCCTGTCCGACCGCCGACGCTGGCCGGACGACGAGGGCGCCGTAGAGCCCCATGGCCGACTGGTGCTCGGCGTTGGTCGTGAGGCCCGCTCCGTAGAGGTAGGTGCCGGCAGCGCCCACGACGATCGAGTACGTCTTGGGAACACCGGCCGCCGGGATGCCGGTCCGGTCGGGGACGCCGGGTAGGCCCGACACGAGCAGCGACGTCGCTTCGGCCAGACCGTTGTACAGCGTGATCTGAACGGTCTGCCCGCTGCACGCCACCAGGGTCGGCCCGCCGGGGGCCGTCAGGGCCGCGCCGGCGGTGGCCGTGTACCCGAAGATCGGCACGGTGCCGGTGAGACCGGGCAGGGACATCGTTCCCGCCTTGGCGTACAGGTCGTAGCTCACGGTCGTTCCCACGCCGCACGGGCCGGGTGGCGACGTGACCATGCGGGGCAGCACGGCGAGCTTCGCTGCGGTGGCGGCCGGGCGAGCCGCCACCGCAGCGCTCGACGTCGCTGCGCCGGCTGCCACCGGCAGCGCCACGACGGCGACTCCCAGCGATGCGATCGCCGTCAGCCGGAACCCGGCTCGGCGGAGGGGTGAACGGGTCATGGTTCGGTTCCGATCGTCGTTCATGGTCCTGGTCACCCGCAGTTCTTCGTCGACAACGGATCGTCGATCCGCATGTAGGTGATCGGGCCGGTCATGTTCACGCCCCATGAGGTGATCTGGTAGAGGGCGTGGTTGTGGGCGATGATGTAGAACTCGCCGCACTGGTTGAGGGTCGAGAAGCCCGGTGGCTTCGTCCCCTCGTCACCCAGGTAGGGACTCCCGCTGTAGAACATGCCGAACTCCTGGCTGGCCACGTTCGGTACCGTCACCGGCAGCGGGTTGGCCGACGAGTAGTTCTCGGCGTCGTACCACTTGAACAGCACGTCCCAGGTCTGCCCCGGACCGATGTTGATGGCGAACTTCTCCATCGACATGTCCTGGTTCGTGGCGTTGGCCAGCTGGTGACCGTCGCGTCCGATGACGGCGCCGTTGTTGCCGTGGGGATGGAACGGGTAGTCCTCGGAGCCGACGTTGAGGTAGCGCGCCATGCCGGGGTACGGGTGGTAGGCCTTGCTGGCCGGTGCCGCCGTGGTGTTGAAGGGGTAGATCTTGGCGAGCGCACCGTACGGCTGCGTCGGGAGCCACGAGGCGTTGTTGTCGGCGATGGAGTCCGGGAACCCACGGCCGTTGATGAGCCAGTACCTCGGGTGGTAGTTCGAGATCTTGAACCGGGCGTTGTAGTAGGTGATCGCTGCGGCCACGGTCGACCGCGACTGCGAACCCTCGATGGCCTGGAGCTGGTACGGAGCGATCTCCGAGAGCAGAACCAGGAAGTCCTCGCTCGGCATGAACGCCGTTGTGGGATCGTCGTAGGCGTAGCGGGTGCCCGGCACCAGCCCCGGCGTGTTCAGGCTCGGCCGCACGATCAACGCGCCGAACAGCCCCATGCGGACCTGCGTCTGCGGGTCGGTGCCCGACTCGTAGAGGAAGGTACCGGCGTGGTCGGCCACGAAGCTGTAGGTGACCGTCTGGCCGGTCGCCGCCGAGGTGGTCAGCGATGCCGTGGCCCCCGGAAGGGTCGAGAGCTCGGGCGCCGCCGGCACCCCGTTGGCGAGGACGTTCTCCTGACCGGGGAACATGATCGACAGCGGCTCGCCGAGGGTCTTCTTGGCGGCGAGGGTGTTGGTGAACGCCACGGTGACGACGTCGCCCTCGTCGACGCAGAGCACCGGTCCGGGATGCTGGAAGGCGCCCCCCTGGACCTGGTAGCCCCACATGTAGGCGGTGTTGCCGTCGGGCAGACTGATGTAGCCCTCGGTGCTCTGGAGGGCGAAGTTCGCCACCCCGGCGCCGCCGGACCCCTCGGTGCAGAGGATCCCCGCACGCTGGTCTGGGGCCGCGGCCGCCGATCGGCCGGGGCTGGCACCGGCGGCGGCCGCCACGAGCCCTGCCGTCGCCGCCAGGGCGAGCACGCCGCGCCGTGAACGCCGGCCGATGGATCGCTTCATGATGGTCTCGTTCCTGGTCTTCATCACGCCAGCTCGTCCTGGTTGGGCATCGTCTGCGGGGCGACCGTTCCGGCCGGGTACACCCAGATCTCCGTCGCCTGGCCGCCGAGTGCGCCGGCCAGGTTGTCGGAACGCTTGAAGTTCCGGTTGTAGAGCACGTACTTGTCGGGGCCGATCCCGCCCGAGTGCGGCGGCGCCGTCACGAGGGCGTCGTAGCTCTCGCCCGGCCCGATGTTGAGCGTGTTGGTCTCGTAGCTGGTGTCGGCGCTGCCGGGACCGCCGCGCACGCCGTCGGTGCCGAGACCGCGCATCGGCGTGGCGTCGCGACCGACGACCCGCATCTTGATGCCGGCCAAGGTCATCGCCGACTCCTTGAACCCGAGGCTGGCGAAACGCAACAGCACGCGCTCTCCGGCGTTGCACTGCACCAGCGACGACAGGGGTTGGTAGCGCAGGTTGTCGTGTCCGACCGGGGGCTCGAGGTCGCCGGCGGCGTCGGTGAGCACCGGCAGGTACGACGGTGCCTTCGTGCCCCAGTTCTTCGCCGGGTCGAGCGGGGCGTTGGGGGCGATGGTGTCCGGATAGACACGCCCGTTCAGCAGCGAGAAGTCGGGGTGGTAGTCGCTCCACTCGGGCAACTGGATGTGGGCGTCGGCCCAGTGCGCCTCGGCCCACACCTCGCTGAGGAACATCGAGTACTCACGGTCGTAACCGGTGGATCCGTCGCCGTCGTTGTAGGCGAACTTGGTGAAGCCGCCGATCGACTGCCCGTTCTGCTTGGCGTGCACGAACACCAGGCCGGTCATGCCCATCTGCACGTGCTCCACGTCCTCGACGTGGCAGTGGTACATGTACGTGCCTGGGTCTCGGGGTCGGTACACGTAGGTGAACAGGCTCCCGGCCGGCACCGACACGGAGCCGGTCGGCTCCCCGTCGAAGAACGGGATCACGTTGCGGAACCCGTGCCAGTGGAGCGTGTGGGCGTCGAACAGGTCCGGTCGCTGCGCCAGGCCGAGGTTCGTGATCGAGATCTTGAAGTCCTGCGGGTTGGCCGGGTCGAACTCGGGCAGCCAGAAGAGCGGGGCGCTGTGCTGGGCGTGGTTCTTCTGATCCGACTGCTGGGCGTTGGTCAGGTCCGTG
>JANPGL010000404.1:0-7215 GCA_031423915.1 Actinomycetes bacterium
GCGGCCACCCCGGTGCGCCGAGCCGACGGGACCGTGCTCGGCGTCGTCCACTTCGAATCCGCGGTCGACGACCTGGCCGCCGCCATCGGAGACGACACGGGCGCGGTCGAAGCGCAGATCGTCGACCGAACGACCGGCGCCGTGCTGCTCGACACCCGGTTCCCGACGGTGGGCACCACCCAGCTGCGCACGACGGACGGCACGGCCTACCCGTTCCTGGCCGGCGCCTCCGCCGACGACGGCCACGCGACGGTCGGGGGGTCCCGCCTGGCGTACCGGCGCGTGCACGTGGGCGCGGCCAACGCCAACGACTGGTACCTCGTCACGTTCGCGCCGGCGACGGCCGGCGGGCTGACCTCCGGGCTCGATCTGTCATCGGTCACGTTGGCCGGGGCCGCCATCCTGCTGCTGACGCTCGGCGCGCTGACGGCGCGGACGAACCAGCGCCGCCTTCGTCGGGCCGCCACGAGCGATGGCCTCACCGGGCTGCCGAATCGGAACATGCTGCTCGAGGTAGCCGATCGGGAGCTCGCCCTGGCCAAACGGACCGACACCCAGATGGCGTTGCTGCTACTCGACCTCGACCGGTTCAAGGAGATCAACGACACCCTGGGCCACCAGTGGGGCGACCGTCTCCTGAAGGAGATCGGCCCGCGCCTGCAGCCCGTGCTGCGTCACACCGACCTGGTGGCTCGCCTCGGCGGCGACGAGTTCGTGGTGCTGCTGCGCGACGTCGGCACCGAGGACACGGCCCGGCGCGTCGCCGAGCGCATCGTGAAGCTGCTGACCGAGCCCTTCCAGCTCGGCGATCTGTCGTGCGGCATCGAGGCGTCGATCGGCATAGCGCTCGGGCCGCGCGACGGCACCGACGTGCACGAGTTGCTCCAGCACGCCGACGTGGCCATGTACGTGGCCAAGGAGAACCGGTTCGGCGTCACGGCGTACGAGCCCTCGCTCGATCTGCACAACCCCCGGAAGCTGTCGATGCTCGGCGAGTTGCGCATCGCCATCGAGCAGCAGCAGCTCGAGCTGCACTACCAGCCGATCAACGCCCTCGCGGCCGGTGCCCGGTCGGGGGTGGAGGCACTCGTCCGGTGGCACCATCCCGAACGCGGGATGGTGCCGCCCGACGAGTTCATCCCGCTGGCGGAGCACACGGCCCTCATGCAACCGATCACCGCCTACGTGCTCGACCAGGCGCTGGCACAGTGCCGGCGTTGGCTCGACGAGGGTCACGCCATCTCGATGGCCGTCAACATCTCGGCCCGGTCGCTCCACGACCCGACGTTCTACGACCTCGTGGTGGCCACGCTGGAGCGCTACGGGGTCGCCCCCGAGCTGCTCGACCTCGAGATCACCGAGAGCGCCATCATGGTCGACCCCAAGGGCGCCCGTGAGCTGCTCGTGCGACTCCACGAGCTCGGGGTGCGCATGTCGATCGACGACTTCGGGACCGGCTACTCGTCCCTGGCCTACCTGAAGACGCTCCCGGTCCACTCGCTCAAGATCGACCGATCGTTCGTCCGGGGGCTCGAAGAGGACCAGTCGGATGCGGTCATCGTCCAGTCGGTCATCGATCTCGGGCGGAACCTGGGGTTGTCGGTCGTCGCCGAAGGCGTGGAGGACGGTCCGACGGCCGACCACCTCACCCGGTTGGGTTGCACGATGGGCCAGGGTTGGTTCTGGAGCCGGGCCCAACCGGCTGCCGACCTGAGCGACTGGGTCGCCTCGACCCCGTCGACGCCCTCCCTCCCGATGGAGAAGGGATCGGTCCGGTAGCCTGGCCAGATATGGCTGAGCCCGTTCGTATCGCATTCCTGGGTGGCCTCGGCGAGATCGGCCGGAACTGCATGGTCTTCGAGCAGGAGGGCAAGCTGCTCCTCCTGGACTGCGGCCTCATGTTCCCCGAGGCCGACATGCACGGCATCGATCTCGTCCTGCCCGACTTCACGTACCTGCGCGAGAACGGCCACCGCATCGTCGGCTGCATCGCCACGCACGGGCACGAGGACCACGTCGGCGGCCTCAGCTTCCTGCTGCGCGAGCTGTCGTTCCCGATCTTCGGCTCCGCGCTGACGCTCGGTCTGGCCCGCAACCGCATCGAGGAAGCCGGCCTGCTCGGCAAGACCGAGCTGGTGACGGTGCGCGACGGTGAACGACGCAAGATCGGCCCGTTCGACGTGGAGTTCATCCCCGTCACCCACTCGGTGCCGCACGCGTTCGCCACCGCGTTGCACACGCCTCAGGGCGTCATCCTCCACTCGGGTGACTTCAAGCTCGATCTCACCCCGGTCGACGGGCGGCTCACCGACCTGGCGCGCATCGGAGCGCTGGCCTCGACCGAGGGCATCCGCCTGCTGCTGGGCGACTCCACGAACGCCGAGGAGCACGGCCACGCGCCGAGCGAGAAGGACGTCGGCGTCGTGCTGCGCCGGATCTTCAGCGAGGCCAAGGGCCGTCGGGTCATCACGGCCAGCTTCGCCAGCCACATCCACCGCATCCAGCAGATCGCCGACGCCGCCATCGGTTCGGGTCGCGTCATCGCCACGCTCGGCCTCTCGATCCGCAAGAACGTTCGCCTGGCCCGCGACCTCGGGTTGCTGAAGATCCCCGACGCGGCGCTGGTCGACATCGAGACCGTCGACAAGTACAAGCCCGAACAGGTCTGCATCATCTCCACGGGGAGCCAGGGCGAGCCCATGTCGGCCCTCTCGCTCATGGCCCAGGGCGAGAACCGCTGGCTGAAGATCACCGACCACGACACCGTCGTCCTGTCGAGCCATGCCATCCCCGGCAACGAGTTCAACGTGAACAAGGTGATCGACGGTCTGCTGCGCGCCGGCGCCGAGGTCGTGCACTCGGGCATCGCCGACGTGCACGCCACCGGCCACGCGCAGGCCGACGAGCTGAAGACCTTGCTGGCCATCGCCAAGCCCGAGTGGTTCATCCCCGTGCACGGCGAGTACCGCCACATGGTCGCTCACGCCAAGCTCGGCGTGATGATGGGGGTGGCGCAGCGCAACGTGCTCGTGTGCGAGGACGGCGACGTCGTGTCGATCACCGACGACGGGGTCGAGATGGCCGGTCGGGTTCCCGCCGGCTACCTGTACGTCGACGGCATCGTGGGCGACGTCGGCAACGGCGTGCTGCGTGATCGCCGGGTGCTGGCCGAGGAAGGCGTCGTGGTGGTGATCGCCACCGTCGACGTCGGTTCGGGCAAGGTGATCGCCGGGCCCGAGATCATCACGCGCGGTTGGGTGTACGCCCCCGAGGCCGAAGACCTGCTCGACGAGGCGTGCGATCGCGTGGCCGCCGCCGTAGAGGGAGCCGTGCGCAACGGTGTACGCGACGTCGAGGCGCTCGAGCGCGAGGTTCGCCGCGCGGCCGGCAAGTTCGTCAGCGAGCGCACCAAGCGCCGCCCGATGATCGTGCCCGTCGTCATGGAGGCGTAGCCGCCGCACCATGGCCCGCCGTCGCCGTCGCCGTCGCCCACCGTGGTGGCTGCTCGTCCTCACCGTCGTCGCAGTCGTGGCGATCGGCATCCTGCTCACGTCGGGCAGGGGATCGTCGAAACCTCGGTTGGCGGTGCGCGCCGCCGACGTGCCTGCGGCGGTGCGCGCGGTCGAGGCCAAGCTCGGTGGGACCCAGCGCTTCACCGACATCAATGCCACGGCGGTAGAGGTGAACGTGTTCGTCGCCGGCGACGGGGCGACCGAGACGGCCTGGCGCTTCGCCGGGGGCCGGCTCGACGCGCCGGGCGCCCCGGCCGCCACCCCGGCCGACCACGGTGCGTTCAGCCTCGATGGTGTGGCGCTCGACCGGGCCGAGGGGATCGCCCGAGCCGCGGTGGCGTCCTTCCCCGACGCCACGCTCACCCGGTTCGCCCTCCTGCGTGACGGCGATGGCGCCGGGGCCGTGGTGTGGTCGGTGGCGCTGCGCTCGTCGAAGGGCGGGCTCATCCTGGTGAAGTACACGGCTGCCGGGGAGCTCATCGGCGCCGACCTGCGCTGACGCGGCCGCGGGCGCGGGTATGGCCGAACGCTCGCGCGCCCCGCTGGTACCGTCGGAGGTGATGGCGACCCCGCAGAACCGTCGGAGCGCGCCCACGCAGCGCCTGCCCCGCACCGAGCCCGTTCCGAAGGCCGCCGCGACGCGCGCCCGGCCGGCAGCCTCGCGTCGTCCGGGTTCCGCCGGGGTGCGTCGGGCCCTGGCCGGGCGGGAGGAAGACCTGGTCGGCCTGGCCCTCATCGTGGTGGCCATCGTCGTGGCGCTCGGCGTGTACGGCGATGTCGCCGGTCCGATCGGACACGGCGCGGCCTGGGTGGCCGGCGCGCTGGTCGGCGTGG
Organism: Actinomycetes bacterium; assembly: GCA_031423915.1. GTDB lineage: Bacteria > Actinomycetota > Acidimicrobiia > Acidimicrobiales > Ilumatobacteraceae > JANMAT01. The sequence continues at coordinate 4,347 of JANPGL010000404.1, forward strand.
GTCGGGTGTTCGTTCCCCCGGCGCTCGCCGGCATCGGCGTCGCCCTGCTGGTCGACCGTCGGTCCAGCGAGCGGGTCCGCCTGGTGCTCGGTGGCGTCGCCGTCGTGCTGGCGCTTCTCGGCCTGCTCCACCTGGCCCGCGGCCCCGAGTCGGGCGCCGGGGTGCCGGCGCTGACCCGGGCCGGGGGCATCCTCGGGCTGGCCATCGGTCGCCCGCTCGAGGCGGTTGCCGCACCTGCGGGTGCCACGGTGGTGCTGGTCGGTCTCCTGGTCGCCGGCTTGGTGGTGGTCACGCAGGCCTCGCTGCGCTCCGTGGCATCGGTGGCCGCGAGGGGTGTGGTGGCCGGCGCTCGACCGGTGCTCGGCGCGGCGCGGCGCAAGTTGCGCGACGTGACCACGCTGGCCAGCGAGCGGCTCGGCGGTCACGGCGACGAGCCCGCCGTCATCGAGGCCCGCGAGCACGTCGGCGAGGGCGTCGACCGTCGGGCGGCGCGACGTCCGGCGTTGTACGACGGGGCCGTCGAGGACGCGGGCGACAAGCCGGCCAAGGGCGCTCGTCGCGCCCGATCGTCGGTGCCGGAGCCGGTCCCGGACGGCCCGGTGGAGCAGTTGGCCATCGACCTCGGCCCGTCGGGTGCGCCCGGCCGGTGGACGCTCCCGCCGACCAGCCTGCTGGTGCGCACCGAGCAGCAGGTCGTCGACCTGGAGGCAGCACGAGAGCGGGGCGACAAGCTGGTCAAGGCGCTCGAAAGCCACGGCGTGATGACCACGCTCCAGGGCCAGCCGACCGTCGGCCCGACGGTCACCCGGTTCGCGCTCACCCTCGCCGACGGCATCAAGGTGGCCCGGGTGACCAGCCTGAACAAGGACATCGCGTACGCCATGGCCGCCACCGACGTCCGCATCCTGGCTCCGATCCCCGGCCAGAAGGCGATCGGGGTCGAGGTGCCGAACGAGCACCGTCACCTGGTGGCGCTGGGCGATCTGATGGCGTCGCCCGAGGCCAAGCAGGCGACACAGCCACTCGAGGTGGCGATCGGCAAGGGCATCGACGGCAAGGCGTACTTCCTCAACCTGGCCACGACGCCGCACCTGCTCATCGCCGGTGCCACCGGCGCGGGCAAGTCGAGCGGTCTCAACTGCATCCTCACGTCGATCCTGATGCGCACCACGCCCGACCAGGTGCGCCTCATCCTCATCGACCCCAAGCGCGTCGAGATGGGCCAGTACAACCGGCTGCCCCACCTGCTCACCCAGGTGGTCACGAACCCGAAGAAGGCGGCCAACGCGCTCCAGTGGGCGGTGAAGGAGATGGAGCGCCGCTACGACCTGTTGCACGAGGTCGGCACGCGCGACATCGCCGGCTACAACGCGGCCTTCGACCGGGGCGAGCTCGTCGCCGAGCCCGGCACCGAGACGACGTACGAGCGTCTGCCGCTCGTGGTCGTCGTCGTCGACGAGTTGAACGACCTCATGATGGTGGCGGCCCGCGACGTCGAGGAGTCGATCACCCGCATCGCCCAGATGGCGCGCGCCGTCGGCATCCACCTGGTGGTGGCCACGCAGCGTCCGAGCGTCAATGTTCTCACCGGCGTGATCAAGGCGAACATCCCGGCCCGCATGGCGTTCGCCGTGTCCAGCCTCACCGACAGCCGCGTCATCCTCGACCAACCAGGCGCCGAGCGCCTCGTCGGCAAGGGCGACATGTTGCTGCTCGGTCCCGCCTCGTCGGTGGCCCAACGCATCCAGGGTGCCTTCGTCACCGAGGAGGAGGTGCGCAAGGTCGCCGCCCACTGGAAGCGTCAGGCGCCCGAGCCCGAGTACGTCGGTGGTGTCGAGGGCGAGGACGCCCACGGCGTCGGCGGTGGCCCCGGCATGTTCTCGGGCGACGAGGACGACGACGAGGCCATGGTGCGCGCCGCCATGGACCTGGTCGTGCGCAGCCAGCTCGGCTCCACGTCCATGCTGCAGCGCAAGCTGAAGGTCGGCTTCGCCCGCGCCGGGCGCATCATGGACCTGCTCGAACAGCGCGGCGTCGTGGGCCCGAGCGAAGGATCGAAGGCGCGCTCGGTGATGATGACGGTCGAGGAGCTCGAGCTCATGCAGCGTGCCGAGCGCGGGGAGTAGCAACCGACCTGGCCGCAATACGAGCGCCGACCTGAGGCGCTCTGCGTCATCTTCCCGAGGGAAGCCCGTCTACTGTGCGGCCGGCCGTCAGGCCGGACGTCGTAACGAAAGGAGCCCCGCATGGGACTCATGGACATCGTCAGTGGTTTGCTGAAGAAGAAGGGCGGCGCGTCGTCGCCGGGCGGCTCGGGACTCCCGGCCGGGATGAGCATCCCGGGGCTCGACAGCCTCGGCGGTGCGCAGGGTGGACTGATGAAGGCGCTCCTGCCCATGCTGCTCGGCAGCGGAGCGCTGAAGGGGATGGGCGGCCTGGGCGGCATGCTCAGCAAGCTGCAGCAGGGCGGGCTGGCCAGCAAGGCCAACTCGTGGGTGTCGACCGGCGAGAACGAGGCCGTCGAGCCCGACGAGCTCGAGCAGGCGCTGGGCACCGATACGGTGGCCAAGCTGGCATCCGAGGCCGGTGTGTCGCACAACGAGGCGAAGTCGGGCCTGGCGTCGATGCTCCCCGGTCTCGTGGACAAGCTGACCCCGGGTGGGTCCGTGCCGGGCGCCGACCAGCTCGGCGGCCTGCTCAAGGGCCTCGACCTCGGCAAGCTCCTCGGGAAGTGACCGGCCGGCGGGCGACGATGCGTCGTCGCCCGCCACACGCGGGCGCTGGCGGCGTCAGCCGTCGGTTCGCTCGTCGTCGGTGAGGTGCTGTGCCGCCCACAGCGCGGCCCGGGTGCGGTCGGTCACGCCGATCG
>JANPGL010000405.1:0-9210 GCA_031423915.1 Actinomycetes bacterium
GCGACCGGCCCGTTGCGCCCGCGCAGCGTCGACGAACCGCCGAGCGCGTCACACGAGCCGTCGGCCCCCGGAACCGAGCCCGTCGGCGCAGACGTCGCCTCCGACGAGACCGACGAGGCGATCGACCCGACCGGGGCCGACGCCGGAACCGCACCGATCACCGCCCCGTCGCCCGTACAGTCGCCCGCCACCGAGACGGCGCCCGCAACCGTCCCCGAGCCTCGCACGTCGCTGCCGGGCACGGTCCCGGCGTTCGCCTCGCCGCCCCTGCGCACCGGCACCGAGCGCACCGGCACCGAGCGCACCGGCACCGAGCGCACCGGCACCGAGCACACCGGCACCGAGCACACCGGCACGGACGAGCCCGCCGAGACGGCCGAGGTGCCGACGTCGGACCGTGGGGCCGAGCCTGGCGTCACCGCGGCAGCCGGACCGACCGACGGGCCCGCCGTGGCCCCTATCGTGGCGCCGGTGGTGCCCGCGGTCACGCGGTCGTCGCTCACGCTCCAGTCGCTCGTGCCCGATGCGCCGCCGTCGAGCCCGTCGATCGTCGCCGCCAGCGGCGGCTGGTCCTCGCAGGCGCTGTTCGCGATCGGTCTGCCCGACCGGCTCGTCCACACGGCGGCGGCGCTCGCACCGCGCGATGACGCCGAATGGACCGCCGCGCTGCTCCTGGCGCTTCGCCCCCTCTTCGCTCCCCTTCCCGACGAACCGATGCTCCTCGTCGGGCCGCTCGTCGACACCATCGCCGAGCAGCTGGGCGTACCTGTCATAGGACCGGGCGAGACGGCGGACGCGCCCATCGTGGCCCTCGTCACGGACGACCCGGCCGACGTGGCCGCCACCATCGGCGGACGCGCGCTCCACCTCGTCGTCGGTGGCATGTGGCACGAGCTCGCCCGACTCCGGCCCGCCGTCGTGTCGACCGCCGGACCCCGCTTCCTGCTTCAGGCCGTCACCGTGGCCCATGCCTGGGGTGCACCCCTGGGCGTGATGGCCGGGGTCACGACCGTGCGGCTCGACGCCGTGACCGTGGCCATGGAGATTCGCGCCACCCTCGGGCTCGACCTCGACGATCCCGTCCCGTCCCGCCGACCCTTCACGTCGCCTTGAACCCCCGACCGACCGGCCGACACCCCGAAGAACCGGCAGGGTGACCATGAGCACTTCGACGACTCTCGACAGCGAACCGATCGGCGAGACCGACACCGAGACCGACGCGCCCGACGCGCCGGCGGTCGGCTTCAGCTACGGCGGCGGGGCCTCCGCCTGGCTGCTCGCCGCCGCCACTCCGGCCTCGGACGCGCTGGCCGGAGCCGGCTTCATGGTCACCGAGTACCCGGATGGCGCGTCCATCGCCGTCCTGTCGACGCGGGTTCCCCGCCATCGCGTGGCCGACCTGGTCGCACAGGCCAAGAGCAGCTCCTTGCGCGTCGTCGTCCTCACGCATCCCGGCGGCGAGGCCGTCGCCGCTGACGCCGTGAGGGGGGGCGCCGACACGGCGATCGCCGAAGGCGACATGGCGGCCCTCAGCCGCCTGGCCAACGACCCTGAGCCGGCGTCCGACCTGCCACCCGGCCCGGAGACCGCCGAGCTGTCGGCTCGACTCATGGAGGCCTACGACGCCCGAGTGGTGCGCGGCGGCTCCAACCGTGCGGCGGCGTCCGTCACCAGCCCCACGTCGGGTCTGCCGTCGGCTGCGGCCCTGGCGTTGCGGCTCGCCACCAGCGACATGATCGGCAACCCGCGCATCGTGTCGTTCCGGGCCGTCCACTTCGACCACGCCTCGAGCCGCATGAGCCCCGAAGCGTCGGGGCTGCTCCTGCGCCGCCTCGCCGTGGGCTACCGGTCCGTGTGCGAAGGGTACGGCGAGCTCTTCGACCTCGGCGACGGGGCCTACGCCCTGCTCTCACCCGAGCTCGACGTCGAGGGGGCGGAGCGCATCGGTCGCACGCTCGCCGCCATCACCGAGGGCTACACGCCCGACCCGCAGAGCCCGCTGCTGCTGGCCGTGGGCCACGCTGGGCCCGAGTGCTCGGGCGACCTGTCCACGCTGCGCGAGCTGGCGTCGCGAGCCGAATCGGCCGCCGCCCTCGAGGACGTCTCCACCGTGCTGGGCGCGGGCGAGCTCGTCGGCCCGATGGCCACGGCCTCAGAGCTCGAGGTTGCCCTTCGTCTGGCGGAGATGGCGACCCGCAACCCGCGGGGCGTCGATCGGCTCGTCATTGCCACCGCGGCCAATGAGATCGCGGCCCGCATGGGCTTCGAGGGCGCTGACCGCATGCTCGTCCGGTTCGTGGCCCACGTGGCTGACGTCGGCATGGTCCGCACGTCGTCCGACGAGAGCACGCCCGAGTACCGCAACCACCCGGTGGAGGGCGCGGCGTTCCTGTTCGCCACCGCCGGCCCGCTCGTCGCCTACGGCGTTCGCCACAGCCACGAGAACTGGGACGGCAGCGGCTTCCCCGACGGCCTCAGCGGCTCCGACATCCCGCCCTCGTCCCGCATCACCGCGGTGGCCGAAGCGGTCGTCACCCGTGGGTACGACCCCGACGCCGTGGCGGCCGACGCCGGCACCCGCTTCGACCCTGCGGTCATCGACGCCACCGTCGAGCTCCTGAGCGAGCGGGTGCTGCGCCCGTGAACACGCCCCGTTGCGTCCGTCCAGCCGATCCTGCCCCAGCCCATCATGACGAGGGAGTCCCGACGTGAACCCTGACCAGCTCGAACTGAACAGCCCGGCGAGATGGTGACGGCGCCGACCGTCACCACCACACTGTCGCTGACCATGAGCGGCCACACGCTCGGTCAGCTCGTGTCCTGCATGGGCCGTGTCGTCACGCTCACCGAGCAGCTCCTGTGGCGCCTCACCGTGCTGCGGCTCGTGGCACAGGCCGACGAGACGCGCTTCATCGAGAGCGCCGCCGCCGAGGTCGACATGGCCGCGTCCGACCTGGCCGATGTGGAGCTCGTCCGCGCCGAGCTCGTGGGCCGCCTCGCCGTCGAGAGCGGTCTTCCCGGTGCGCCGCTCAACCTGGCCGCCATCGCGGCCAACTCGCCCGAGGGCGTGGCCACGGCGCTCACCGCCTATCGCCGCCGCCTGAACGGCCTCACCTCCGAGATCGAGTCGGTCTCCGGACAGATCCGCAAGCACATCGCCGTGACCATGCGCCACCTCGACGCCGTGCTCGGCGAGGCGCGGGGCACAGACACCACCACCTACGCCGCCGACGGTCGCACCAACGTCGGTCCGGCCCGACCGCGCCTGCAGCGATCGCTGTGAGCGCCGCACCCCACCACCGGAGCCAGGCATGAGCAGCAACGCCCTCAGCATCGCCCTCAGCGCCCTGCGGACCTCGCAGACCGCCATCGAGGTGTCGAGCCACAACATCGCCAACGCCGGCACCGCCGGCTACACGCGCCAGCGCGTCGACCGTCGACCGGGCACGCCCCGCAACTCGGTGTACGGCCCGATGGGCACCGGCGTCGAGGTGGGTGGCATCAGCCGCAGCCGTGACAGCTACACCGATGGCCGCGTGCGCTCGACCGACTCGTCCGCCAAGGCGCTCGGGGTCCGCACCGAGTTCGGCCAGCGTTCCGAGGACGCGTTCGCCGAACCCGACAACGGCATCACCGCCAGCCTCGGCCGGCTGTGGCCGTCGTTCCAGGCCCTCGGTCAGAAGCCAGGAGACGATGCGCTGGGAACCCAGGTGCTCTCCAGCCTCGACGACCTGGCGGGCCGGGTGAACCAGGCCCGTTCCGAGCTGGGCAACCTGAAGATCAACGCGCTCCAACGGCTGAACACCGAGGTCGACACCGCCAACTCCGCGATGGACCGCATCGCCGAGCTCAACCGCATCACGCCCGCCGGGCTGGCGCCCGACCTGGCCGACGAGCGCGACAAGGCGCTCGACACCCTCGCCGCCACCATCGGCGCGACGTCGACGATGCTGCCCGACGGCAAGATCCGCGTCGCCGTCGGCGGCAAGACGATCGTCGACGGCGACTATGTGTCGCACCTCACCGTCGACCCGGCCAACGACGGCACCGTCAACCACGGTGCCACGGGCCCGGTGCAGCTCTCCGGATCCGCCGGCGGCCTGCAGACGGTCATCCAGACCGACCTGGCCAACTACCGCACGAAGCTCGACGCGTTCGTCAGCTCGATGGTGAACGCCCTGAACACCCAGCACGCGGCCAACAAGACGCCGGCCGGCGCCAACGGCGGGGCCCTCGTGGCCGACGACGGCAACACGATGACCGTCGTCATCACCAGCCCCTCGCAGCTGGCCACGGCCGACGCCACGGGCGGGACGAACAACGGCGCCGGTGCCACCGCCATGTCCAACCTGCGCCGCACCATCGAGCCGACAGCCCGTGATCTCGTCACGTTCATCGGCGGCACGGTGGCCAACATCTCGCGCTCCGCCGACAACGCCCAGGCGCTCGCCGACGCCGCCAGCCAGCAGCGGCTGTCGTTGACCGGCGTGAACCTCGACGAGGAGATGGCCCAGCTCATCTCCGACCAGAAGGCCTACGCGGCCGCAGCACGCATCGTCACCACCGTCGACCAGATGCTCGACACGCTCATCCGGATGTGAGGGACCACGCCATGATCCGCACCACCTTCCTCTCCCACACCATGGGCGCCCAGTCGCGCCTCATGGAACGCGCCGCCGCCGCCGACCTCGCCTCGGCCCGGCTCTCGTCGGGCAAGGCGTTCAGCCGCCCGTCCGAGGACCCTGGTGCCGCGGCGACCGCGCTGGCGTTCCGCAGCGAGCTCTCGGCTCTCAAGGCGTACCAGTCGACCGCAGAGGATGCGCAGACGCGCCTCAACACCACCGACGCGCAACTCGAGCAGGTGCAGACGGCGGTCGCGCGCTTGAAGGACCTGACCGTCGCCGCGGCCACGGGCACGATGAACGACGAGGGGCGCGTCGCCACCGCGGCCGAGATCACCCAGCTGCGCGACCAACTCGTGGGCCTGGCGAACGGTCGCCACCTCGACCAGCCGCTGTTCGCCGGCTACTCGGCCAACGACGCCGTGACGTTCTCGGCCGGCATGTGGCAGGTCAACAGCAACACGAGCGAGAAGCTCGTTCGGGCGGTGTCGGACACCGACTCCGTCCAGGTGAACGTCGTAGCGTCGGACGTCTTCAAGGCCGGGGCGACCGACGCCTTCACGATGCTCGACCAGCTCGTCACCGACCTCAACAGCGGCAACACCGCCGGCATCCACGCCGCCATCGACTCCGTCGACGCGCTGCGTGCCTCGGCCTCGAACGCCCGGGCCCGCATCGGCGCCGCCACCAACCGGATCGAGAACGTCCTCGAGGCCAACATCAGCCGTCAGACGGGCGTGAAGGCCGACCTCTCGAAGGCGGAGGACATCGATCTGGTGGAAGGCATCACCGAGGTGAACCGGCAGCAGGCCGCCTACCAGGCCGCCCTCGGCGCCACGGCCAAGTCGCTCCAGCAGTCGCTGGTCGACTTCCTCCGCTGAGCGACGGCACCACCGCAGAACGTTTCTTGACGATCGTGGGCCGGCCGGCGACTCCGGCCACCACGGTCACCACCGGATCGGCACGATGCCGACCCACCGTGCCGAGCACGGCGACGACGCAGGAGCACCGCATGAGCGACGAGCAGAGCCCCCCGGTCATCACGACCCCGGACGGCCTCCCCGGCTTCGACGACCTTCGCACCTGGGTGCTGGAGCGCACCGGCGAGGACGCCGTCTTCTCGCTCCTGCGGAGCCTCGACAAGCCCGGCGTCGGCCTCCTCGTGGCCGAACCCTGGGAGCTCGCCCCGGGCTACGAGCCGAACCTGCCCGACGCCGAGATGAATTCGCTCGGCGCGCTCGAGGCCGACGACGTGGCGGTGCTCGTGGTGGCCCGCATCGACGTGCAGGCCAAGCAGGCCTACCTGAACCTGGCGGCTCCCATCGTCGTCCATGCGGCCAAGGGGTTGGCCCGCCAGATGATCCTCGACCGGCAGGGCTGGCCGATGCGCCACCCCGTGGCGCTGGGGGCCTGAGATGCTCGTCCTCACCCGCCGCGTCGGCGAGACGATCATGGTCGGCGACGACATCGAGGTCGAGGTGCTCGAGGTCCGGCCCGGCATCGTGCGCCTCGGCGTGCGTGCGCCCAAGAGCGTGCGCGTCCTGCGCAGCGAGCTGGTGGCCGAGGTGGCCACGGCGAACGCCGAGGCCGTCGCCGCCTCGTCGCCCGACCTCGACGCGCTCGCCGCCCTGAAGCCCGCGCCCCAGCCGGTCAGCCGGACCGGCAACCGCCCATAGGGGTCCGCCCGCCCCACCTCCTTCTCTCGGAAGATCTGACCTCCCACGAGGTCGAACCTTCCGGGAGAACGACACCGAATCGGAACCCGAACGCGGGCAAGTACCGTCCTACGTGCATGCCGTTCAAGATCCGTCGCTCCGCCGGCGTCGTCGCCGCCCTGGCCGCGCTCGCCAGCTGCGGCTCGCTGCCCGTCGCGTCGGTGACGATCACGACATCCATGTCCATGCCCGTCGCCCCGTCGACGAGCACCACGTCGCCCCCGTCGTTCACCGCACCTGACTGCTCGCTCCCACCCCGGTCCGACGACGCCGTCGTCTTCCGAGGCGATCGCATCCCACTCATGCGCGTCGGTGCCGTCTCGTACCGACGGCTGGGCGTGGTCCTGCCGACCGCATCGGCCGGACCCGTGGTGGCCCACGTCTGTCGCGCGGACGACCAGTCGGGGCTTCGGGACGGCGACGGGCCCTTCCCACCGGGCACGGAGCTGCACGCCGTGGCGGGCTACGACCCCCGCTTCCGACTCGGTGTGGTCGAGGGTCCGCAGCTGGTCGTGATGGAGTCGATCCGCAACGATGCCGCCGTCCGCGGGCGCGACATCGTCGACCTGACGAGCGGCGTCACCGCCATCGAGTTCCGCGAGGCGTCCGATCCAACCCGCCTCTACACCACCTGGACCGAGGCGGGCTCCATCGCCACCGTCGTCGACGCGCTCCACGACGGCCCGGCGGTGCCATCGAACCCCTCCCCGAACGGCGTGTACCTCCAACTCGTGTTCGTGATGGTCGACGGCACGACGGTGGAGACCTACGTCGACCTCGCCAGCCGCATGCTCACGGTGGGTATCGGCCTGCCCGAAGGGATCGCGATGATGCTGTCGAACGGTGCCGCCTCGGGCGGGTGGTCGCAGCCCTCGGCCCCGACCAAGCCGATCGGCGCCCCTCCCCCGACGACCGCGAGCCCTCCCGTCGAAGAACGCCTCGTACGCCGGCTGGCCGACGCGCTCGGCGTCGTCGGCACGATCGAACTCCTCGACGGCGAGCACGGGCAGGGTTCATGCATCAACCGGCTCGGCCCGGCACCAATGTTGTGCGTGGACGTCCCGCTCTGGGGCCTCTGGCAGTACGCCGACATCGAAGCCCAGATGCTCCCGTCCGCGACGGAGGACGAGGCGCGGGCCGCCGCGAGCGGCTTGCTCGAGCGGCTCGGTCTACCGACGGAGCTCGGCGAGATCGGTTCCAACGGCGCACAGATCACGGTGGCCATGCGAGCGGGTGGTTCCGTGGTCGTGGCCGAGGGGGGCCGGATCGCCCAAGTCATCGCGCCCACGTCGATGCTTCCCCCCGGCTGAGTGCGGCCTTCTCTGGGAGGTCTTGACCTCGTTGGAGGACGGATCTTCCCGGAGAACGATCGGCTACGACGGTCGGACCGGCCAGGCGACATCGACCACCAGACCCATGTGGTCGCTGGCCAGCACGCCCGTGAGGGGCTCGTGGAACGCCATATCGGCGCGCAGTACGCGGCCGGCGCCGCCGGCGCGCAGGAACGGGTCGCCGACGAACACGTAGTCGATGCGCTTGCGGTTGATGTTCATGGCGTCGGCGATGGGGTTCGAACGCCAGTCCTGCGTGTAGCCCGGGCCCTCCCCCGCCATGCGCCAGGCGTCCTGGTAGAACGTCGACCGGCCGTCGACGGCGTGCAGCGAGCACAGGAAGCGGATCTCGTCCGAGTCGGGCTCGGCGTTGAAGTCCCCGCACACGATCGGCGGCATCGCGGTGCGGGCCGGGCCGCCGAACACCGCGGGCGCTACCGCATCGGCCGCCGACAGGCGACGCACCGCGTCGTCGAGGGCGGCGACCTGGCGCACGCGTCCCGGCCCTTGCACCGGCGCGGCCGCCAGGTGCACCACGAACACGTCGAGGCCCGCCGTGCGGACGTGCACGAGCTCCCACGGGAACGGACCGTCGGGCGGCAGCAGCTCGACGTCGCACGCATCGATCGGCCAGCGTGACAGGACGGCCGAGCCGAACCGCAACGACGGGTCGGGCCACACCGCGCTCGGCAGCGGATGGCCGCCGAACACGTGGTACCAGCGGTCGGGCGGCGCATGGCGCACGAGCCACGTGGCCGTGTTCTCGTTGCGGTCGTCCTCCCAGATCTCCTCGAGGCACACCACGTCGGCGTCGAGCTGATCGAGCCACGCCAGGATCTCGTGCCGACGCCGGTCCCAATGCGGCTCGAGCAGCGAGCCGGCGTTGAGCTGCACGACGCGCAGGACACCGGGTACGGACATGGCGAGCATCGTACGGGGGCACCGGCACCGCTACGGTGGCACCCGTGGGGACCGACGAGCGCGAGCGCTTCGTGTACGACGACGCGCTGCGGGCGCGCCTGACGGCCAACCTGTCCCGCCACGAGCGCCTGGCGCTGGCCCACGAGGGCGACCGCCACGCGTCGGTGTGCGTCATCGTGGTCGACAGCGACGCCGTCGCCCACGGCGCAGACCACGACCCGGCGTTGCCGGACCGGCTCGGTGGCATCCCCGGCGCCGACGACTACCCGCTGACCGGCAGCGTGGCCGGTACCGCCGGCGGGCCCGCCGTGCTGATCACGCGCCGCGCCGCCACGCTGCGCTCGCACGGTGGTCAGTGGGCGCTGCCGGGCGGACGCGTCGACGACGGCGAGGACGCGTTCGCCGCCGCAGTGCGTGAGGCGCACGAGGAGATCGGTCTCGCCCTCACGGCGCACGACCTGCTCGGCGTGCTCGACGACTACCGCACGCGCTCGGGCTACGTGATCACACCGTTCGTGTTCTGGGGCGGCGCGGACCCGGCGCTGGCTCCCGACCCGGCCGAGGTGCGATCGGTGCACCGCATCTCGTTCGCCGAGCTCACCCGGCCGGACTCCCCGCGCT
>JANPGL010000406.1:0-8384 GCA_031423915.1 Actinomycetes bacterium
TCGAGCGCCTCGAACAGTGGCGGGCCCACGCTGCGGCCGGTCACCGCCACGCGCACCGGGGCCTGCGCCTTGCCGAGCTTCAGCCCGTGCTTGGTGCCGATGAGCTCCAGCTCGGCCTTGAGCGCGTCGGCCGTCCACGGCTGCAGCGCCTCGAACGTGTCGATCACGTCGTCGAGCAACGCCGGGGCCGGCGCAGCCATGGCCTTGGCCCACGAGGCGTCGTCACGAGTCGGCTCGTCGAACAGGAAGTCGACCATGCCGGGCACGTCACCCAGCACCTCGACGCGCGTCTGCACGAGCGGCGCCATGCGCTCCCACGCCGCGGGGTCGAAGCGCTCCACCGACCACGGCGCCTTGTCGCCGGTGAGCCACGGTCGGCACGCCTCGGTGAAGTCGTCCACCGACAACTTGCGGATGTAGTCGGCGTTGAACGCCCGCAGCTTGCGGACGTCGAAGAACGCCGGCGACGAGTTGACGTCTTCCAGCTTGAAGCTCAGCTCGACGAGCGACCAGGGCACGATCTCCTCGTCGCCCGGCGGGTTCCACCCGAGCAGCATGAGGTAGTTCTTCATGGCGTCCGCCAGGTAGCCCTCGTCGCGGTACATCTCCATGGCCACGGGGTCGCGCCGCTTCGACAGCTTCTGGCGCTTCTCGTTGACCAGCAGGGGTACGTGGGCCCACGTGGGCGGCTCGGCGCCGAGCGCCTTCCACAGCAGCTGCTGCTTGGGCGTGTTGGGCAGGTGCTCCTCGGCGCGGATGACGTGGCTGATGTTCATGGCCATGTCGTCGACGACGTTGGCCAGCAGGAACATCACCGTGCCGTTGCCGCGCAGCAGCACGAAGTCCTCGATGGTGTCGTGGTCGAACACCGGCTCGCCACGGATGAGGTCGACGACCGTGGTGGAACCGGGCTGCGGCACCTTGAAGCGCAGCGGGCGGCCCTCGGCCGGGCCCAGCTGGCGGTCGCGGCAGAACCCGTCGTACCCCTTGTTCGGGCCGACGCGCTGGCGCACCGCCTCCTGCGTGCAGTCGCAGTAGTAGGCGTTGCCGTCGTCGAACAGCTTGCGGGCGGCGTCGAGGTGGGTGGCGGCGTACTCGCTCTGGAAGTGCGGCCCCTCGTACGTGCCGGGCTCGACGCCGATCCACGCCAACGCCGAGATGATGCCCTCGGTCCACTCGGGCTTGTTGCGGGCCTCGTCGGTGTCCTCGATGCGCAGCACGAAGGTGCCTTCGTGCTGGCGGGCCAGGATCCAGTTGTACAGCGCCGTGCGGGCGCCACCCACGTGGAAGTAGCCGGTGGGTGACGGCGCGAAGCGGACGCGGTACGGGCGGGCGGACATCGGGCTCAGGCTAGCCAGTGGCGGCGCGATGACCGGGGCGCCGGGCCCGTGCCATCAGTCGCCGTCGGTGCGGATGGCCACGAGGTTGCGCATCGAACGGACGGCCACCGTGAGCGTGGTCACGTCGAGGGCGCCGGCCGCCCGGACGTCGGTGAGCACCCGGGACGTGCGCTCGATGGCCCGCCGGTCGGCGGTGGCCCAGCCCATCATCAGCACGTTGGGAGCGTCGTAGCGGTCGCCCGAGCGCAGCACCTCGTCGGTGAGCCCGGCCAGCGCGCCGAGGAGGTCGTCGCGCACCGCGCTGCGGGCCTGGTTCTGCCAGCGGGTCTGGCGGGGAAGGCCGCTCACGGCGTCCCACAGCCAGTCGATCCCCAGCTGCTCGAACACGAGCCAGTAGGTCGTGGCGGTGTCCTCGACCGACCGGCCGCGAGCGCGGGCCACCTCGACCACGTCGAGCGCGGTGTGGAGCCGACCCCACGAAGCCGCGACCCGGGCCAGGTCGGGCGGCAGGCCGGCGTCGACATGACGCTGATGGGTGGCGCGCACCGCCCGCTGCGACGCGCCGACCATCAGCTCGTCGAACCGCCCGGCCAGCGCCGCGACGTCGGGACGGAACGCCGCCACCGTGTCGGCCATGTCGAAGTTGGCCCGCCGGTGACGCAGGATCCACAGCGCCCCGCGGTCGACCAGGCGGCGCAAGGTGAGGCACAAGTCGAGCTGCAACGTGGCGTCGACCGTGGACGGCAGATCGTCGAGGGTGTCCCACCAGTGACGCATGGCGAACAGGTCGCGGCTCACGATCCAGGCACGCGTCGAGTCGGCCACCGACGCGCCGGTCTCCTCGGCGAGGCGGTGGTCGAACGTGATGCCGTTGCGGTTGACCATCTCGGTCACGAGCGTGGTGGCGATGATCTCGCGGCGCAGCCGGTGCGTGGTCATGCTGTCGGCGAACCGCTGGCGTACCGACGCCGGGAAGTACTCGGTCATCGTCGGCTGCACGTAGGGGTCGTCGGGCAGGTCCGTACCCAGCAGCTCGTGGATGTTCGTGGTCTTCGTGTACGCCAGCAGCACGGCGAACTCGGGCGTGGTGAGCCCACCGCCCGCCAGCTGGCGGTCGCCCAGCACCTTGGCGCTCGGCAGGCGTTCGAGCTCACGGTTCACGAGGCCCTCCGCTTCGAGCGAGCCGAGATAGCGGGCGTGCAGCTCCACCCGCTCGGCGGCGCGGGAGCGGGCGATGGCCAGCTCGAGCGTCTGGTTGCGGTTGTCGTCGAGCACGAGGTCGCAGACCTCGTCGGCCAGCGTGGCCAGCACCCCGTTGCGCTCGTCGACGGTGAGCCGTCCGGCCGCCACCTCGGCGTCGACGAGGATCTTCAGGTTCACCTCGTGGTCGCTGCAGTCGACGCCCGCCGAGTTGTCGATGGCGTCGGTGTTGATCAGCACGCCGTTGAGCGCAGCCTCGATTCGACCCCGCTGGGTGACGCCGAGGTTTCCGCCCTCGGCCACCACCAGGGCGCGCACCTCGTCACCGTTGATGCGCAGGTCGTCGTTGGCCCGGTCGCCCACCTCCGCGTGCGACTCCGTCGAGGCCTTGATGTAGGTGCCGATGCCGCCGTTCCAGATCAGGTCGACCGGGGCGCGCAGGATGGCCGAGATCAGATCCGTCGGGGCCAGCGCGGAGGCGCCCGTGCCGAGGCGCTCGCGCACCTCGGGCGACAGCGGGATCGACTTGGCCGAGCGCGGGTACACGCCACCACCCGTCGACACGAGCGACGCGTCGTAGTCGGCCCACGACGATCGCGGCAGCCCGAACAGCCGCAGGCGCTCGCCGAACGACGACGCCGGGTCGGGGTTCGGGTCGAGGAACACGTGGCGGTGATCGAACGCCGCCACCAGCTGCACGTGGGGCGAGCGCAGGAGCCCGTTGCCGAACACGTCACCCGACATGTCGCCCACGCCGACCACGGTGAGGGCCTCGGCATCGGCGTCACGCCCCAGCGTGCGGAAGTGGCGGCGCACGCTCTCCCACGCGCCGCGCGCCGTGATGCCCAGCACCTTGTGGTCGTAGCCCGTGCGCCCGCCCGAGGCGAAGGCGTCGCCCAGCCAGAAGCCGTAGGCGGCCGAGATGTCGTTGGCGATGTCGGAGAACGTGGCCGTGCCCTTGTCGGCCGCCACCACGAGGTAGGGGTCGTCGCCGTCGTGGCGCACGGTGTCGGGCGGCGGCACGACGTCGACGCCCACCACGTTGTCGGTCAGGTCGAGCAGGGCGCCGACGAAGACACGGTAGGCGGCCACCACCTCGGCCCGGGCCGCCTCGGGGTCGGTGGCCGCGAGCGCGTCGTAGCGCTTGACCACGAACCCGCCTTTGGCGCCGGTGGGCACGATCACCGCGTTCTTCACCATCTGGGCCTTCATCAGGCCGAGGACCTCGGTGCGGAAGTCCACCTTGCGGTCGCTCCAGCGCAGGCCACCGCGGGCGACGCGCCCGCCGCGCAGGTGGACTCCCTCCACCCGGCTGGCGCTGACCCAGATCTCGGCCACCGGCCGGGGCAGCGGCACCTGGGGGATCCGCGTCGGGTCGAGCTTGAACGCCAGCGCCGACGCGCCGGCCCGACCGGTGTCGCGGCGGTAGGCGTTCGTGCGCACGGTGGCCTGCACGAGCGTGAGGAACGAGCGCAGGATTCGGTCCTCGTCGAGGCTGGCCACGGCGTCGAGCATGGCGGCCAGCTCGACCTCGAGGTCGCTGCACGCCTCGGTGCGCGTGTCGTCGAGGGCCGGGTCGAAGCGGAGCTCGAACAGCTCGACGAGCCGGCTGGCGATGTCTTCGTGGCGGAGCAGCGTCTCCTCGAGGTAGCCCTGGCTGTAGGGCACGTCGAGCTGGCGCAGGTAGCGGGCGTAGGCGCGCAGCACCTCCACCTGGCGGGCCCGCAGGCCCGCGGCGATGACGAGCTTGTTGAACCCGTCCGGGTCGGTGTCCCCCCGCCACAGCGCCGCCAGCACCCGCTCGGCCTCGGCCTGCACGGTGGGCTGCGCCAGCTGCACGAGCCGGGGGTGACGCACGCCGAGATCGTGGATCCACACCGACGCGCCGTCGGCCCGCTCCACCGTGACCGACTGCTCGTCGAGCACCTCCAGGCCGAGCTTCTCGACGAGGGGCACCAGCGTCGACAGCGTGGCCGGTCTGTCGAGCACGGCCACCAGCAGGTGCGCCTTGGTCGGCGCGGTCAGGTCGAACCGGGCGACGACCGGGTCGGCGGCCGACAATGCGTCGAGAGCGGCCTCGTCGGCGACGAGCGCCGTCGAGCCACCGGGCACCGCCCGGGCATCCATGGACATCGTGCACCTCGCTTGCCGCCGGCGACGTTGGCGGCGGCACGCCGAATCTAACGCCGGCGCGAGCCGGATCGGACCTTTGCACGGTTCGCCCTAGCGATCGGCGAGCCACTCCTCGGTCTCGCGGTGACGGCCCAGGCCCAAGGTGGCGAACTCGTCGAGGCCGTCGGCCGCGACCACGCCGAGCAGGCGGAGCGCGTCGTTGGACGGGAGCGGGTCGTCGGCATCCTCCACCTTGGCGGCCAGGGCCACGACCCCCTCGGTCCACACCACGACCGTCTGGTCGATCGTGCCACCGAACGTCTCGAGGTGCAGGTAGGCGACGGGTCCGTGCTCGCTGGCGTCGTCGGTGAGCGACCCGATGACGGCGAGCACCGCGTCGAGATCGGACGGGCGGATGTCGAACGCGGCGAACCAGTCGGGCTCCAACGGGATGAGGGCGAACCCGTCGTTGAGCGTGACGGGCCGGCGATCGATGGTGCGGGCGAGCACGTCGGGTCGACCGACCAGTGCGGTGAGCTCGTAGGCCATGGGGTCACTCCTTGGGGAGAGGGATGGAGGGCTTGTGCCCGACGGCCTCGGGAAGGCTCCCGTAGACCATGATCTTCACGGGGCGGGCCCGTGTCGGCCGTGAGCCCCTTGAGCAGGTCGGCCACGCCCAGGGCCTTCTGGACGCGGTAGGGGACGGGCGCCGTGCGCATGCCGCCGCTGCGCATTTCGATGCCGGTCGCCTCGGCGTCGCACAGCAGCCCGCGGCCCGTGACGGCGACGTCGAGGTCGCTGACGCGTCCCACGTCGAACGGCATGCCGGTCTTGTAGCTGCGGCCGGTGGCGCCCGACCCCTGCACGGCCGCCTGGGCGTCGGGGTAGCCGGCGGCTGCCAGGCCGTCGTGGAGCTTGGCCGAGAACGCCTGCCACTCCTCCACCGAGTCGAACCCGTGCGAGATGACCGTCGGCTCGATGGTCGACACGCGCCACGCCGTGTAGGCCTGCGCCGCACCGTCGAGCGCGCCACCCACGACGCCGCCCGTGAGGCCGGCCGCCGCCATCGAGCCGGGCGTGTGGTGACGGTCGAGGCTGGCGTCGCTGGCAGCCCCGACCGCCACGTCCACGCCGCGCCGGGCCAGGAAGCCCGT
Organism: Actinomycetes bacterium; assembly: GCA_031423915.1. GTDB lineage: Bacteria > Actinomycetota > Acidimicrobiia > Acidimicrobiales > Ilumatobacteraceae > JANMAT01. The sequence goes on from JANPGL010000406.1 coordinate 5,807, forward strand.
GGCGGTCTGCGCCCCGACGGCGGGGGCGAGCTTGGCCAGCACCTCGGGGGCGGCCACCCCGGTGGCGATGGTGCCGGTCCACCGCCCGACCGTGAACGACGCTGCCGTGTCCTCGTCGGCGAACGCCGGGTCGAGGTCGGGTGCCAGGCCGAACGTAGCGGTGTTGGCGATGCCGTCGACGGCGCCGATCAGCCCGTTCACGAGACCCTTGCCGGCCGCCGCGAAGACCCGGCCGATGTCGTAGGGGTTCACGATGGTGGCGCCGACGATCTGGGGGTCGGTCTGCTTCAGGTAGGCGGCGCGCTCCTTGCGGTCCCACCCGTCCCAGCCCACGGGCTTGGGCGGCGAGTCGGTGCGCAGCGGGAACAGCAGGCCGTCCATCGACATGGGCGTCTTGCTCGACGGCCCGCCCAGCGCGTCACGCAGCTTCAGGCCGAAGCGGCCGACACGCTCGCCGAGCTCGCGGGTCTTGCGGGCCAGGCGGGCGTACCCCTGCACCTGGCTCCTCACCGCCGGAGGTTTGGGCAGGGCGCGGCGCAGCAGCGCCTCGACGGTGTCGAGGCGAGCGTCGATGGGGCGCAGCGCGTCGGCTGCGTCGAGGGTCTGGGCCGTGTACACGGCGAGCGCATCGGGGTCGGCGCCGGAGTAGCTCACGTCCTAGGCGTGGGAGCGACGGTGCCCGATGTGGAAGAACTCGGCGCGAGACTGTCGACGGGGAAGGGGACCTCGTGCTCACCGATCTGTTCGCCGTCAACGCCTCGGCCGACCCGTACGCCGCGTACGGCGAGCTCCGCGACGCCGGGCCCGTGGTGTGGAGCCCCGAGCACCGGGGTTGGATCCTCACCTCGCACGCCGAGGTGCACGCCGGCTTCCGCGACCTGCGCCTGTCGTCGGATCGGCTCACGCCGCTGTCGCGCCGGCTGTCGCCCGAGCACGCCGCCGCGCTCGGCCCCACGTTCGAGCTGCTGCGCGGCTGGATGGTGTTCCACGATCCGCCGGGCCACGAGCGCCTGCGCGAGCCACTGCGGCGCACGTTCACCCCGAAGGCCGTCGAGGCGTTGCGCCCCGCCGTGGGCCGGCTGGTCGACGAGCTGGTGTCGAGCCTCGAGTCACGCCTGCGCGACGGCGAGATCGTCGACATCGTCGACGCGTTGGCGTTCCCGCTGCCGGCCATCGTGATCGCGGAGCTGCTCGGCGTGCCCCACGAGGACCGCGAGCGGTTCAAGACCTGGTCGAGCGAGCTGGCCGCCCTCGTGTTCGGCGCCTCGGACCGCGACGACCGGGCGGTGCGCGCCGCGGCCGGCACCGCCCACTTCGCCGAGTACTTCGGTGGGCTCGTCGAGCACTACCGGCGGCACCCTGCCGACAACCTGGTCTCGGCGCTCATCGCCGTGGCCGACGGCGGGCCGGACGACGCCGGCAGCGGCCTCACCCCGAGCGAGCTGGTCGGCGCTCTCACCCTGCTGCTTTTCGGCGGGCACGAGACGACGGCGGGCTTCCTGGCCAACGCCACCATGGCGCTGCTGCAGCACCCCGACCAGCTGGCGTGGATGCACGATCATCCCGAGGCGATCGCCGGCAGCGTCGAGGAGCTCCACCGCTACGACAGCCCGACCAAGATCATGGTGCGCTCGGTCGGCGAGGCCCACCAGCGCCACGACACGGCCATGGAGCCGGGACGGACGGTGTTCCTGTCGGTGGCGGGCGCCAACCGCGACCCGGCGGTGTTCGAGGATCCCGACCGCCTGTGGCTCGCTCGCCCGAACGCCCACCACCACCTCGGGTTCGGCTACGGCATCCACTTCTGCGTCGGCGCGCCGCTGGCCCGGCTCGAGTCGCAGCTGGCCCTCGGCGCGCTGGTCGACCGGCTGCCCGAACTGGTGCTGGGCGTCGACGAGTCGTCGCTGGAGTTCGGTGCGTCGCTGCTCGGCCGCGGCCTGCACGAGCTGCCGGTCGCGCTTGCGTGACTGGCCGCTCTGACGCCCGCACCCGCCGGTAGCTCCTCTACCTTCTCGTCTACCATCTCGTCTACCATCTCGTCTACCATTCCTGATGGTATTCTCCCCTACCGTGGAGACCACCATCGACCGCGCCGGCCGTCTCGTCATCCCGAAGCTCCTCCGCGAGGCGCTCGGCCTCGCCCAGGGGGGACGCGTGGTCATCACGGAGCATGACGGCCGACTCGTGATCGAACCCGTGGTGGTCGACAAGACGCTCGTCAGGCACGGGCGCGGACTGGTGTGCGCGCCGATCGACGAACTGCCGCCGCTCAGCGCCGACCAGGTTCGCGAGGCGCTGGAGAGCACCCGTCGATGATCAGCTGTGACACGAGCGTGCTCGTCGCCGCGTTTTCCCCTTGGCACGAGCAGCACGAGGTCGCCGTCGATGCGGTCGAGCGATCGACACGACTCATCGCGCACGTTGCGCTGGAAACGGTCTCCGTCCTGACGCGGCTGCCCGAGCCCTATCGAGCCGATGGTGCCCTCGTCGTACGCTTTCTCGACAGCTGGTATCCGGACCGACCCCTGACGCTCACCGCCGCGCAGGCTCACCGCCTACCCGCCACGTTGGTGGAGGC
>JANPGL010000407.1:0-3150 GCA_031423915.1 Actinomycetes bacterium
CTCGATCGCCGGCTCCTCGGCGGTCGGCGGCGGTTGCGGGGGCCGGTTGAGCGCCTCGGTCCACGGCCCCCGTCCGGGCCCCGTGGCGACGGCGGTCGCCGAGGGCTGGACCTCGGCAACGCGCACCACGTCGAACGGCGCCGTCGAATCCGTGCCGACGACGGGACGGACGGTCGCGGCGCACGCCGAGCTCACGGTGACGATCCAGGGCCGAGGGAGCGCGCGGCCCACGAGATGAGCGCCGCGGCCGATCGGGTCGGCCCGGCCGGCGAGCGGGCCGGTCCGCCACACCACGACGTGCGTCGCCGTCCGGTCGGCGTCGGGGCCGACCACGGGCGTCAGCGTGCTGCCGCACCGCACGCCGGCCTCGCGTGCGGTCACCGCCGGGCCGACAGCGCGACCGTCGATGCGGAGACCGGCATCGCCCAGGCCCACGAGCGCGCCGAGCCGGGCCACGGTCGTCGACGGAGAGATCCCTCGCACCGTGACCTCGCGACCGTTCACCAACACCTCGAGCGCATCGTCCACGCCAGGTGCGTGGGCCCCAGCCGACCCGATCCGGAAGAATTCGCGAGCCGGGAGGCTCGACGGGAAGGTGCGCGGGAAGCGGACACCCGACGCTGCGCCCATGTCGAGCACAACAACTCCCTCGTGGTCAGCACCTCTCCCCGGCGCCCGCATCGCCGCCGCCCTCAACGACGACTGGCACCGGCTGCTGGGCGACGCCGGTGCCCAGTCGCGCTCGGCCGCCTGGCGCCTCCCCGGCGGCTCGCGCCCCGGCGGCCTGGCCGAGGTGCTCGACGCCGTCGGCGGCGACCGCGAGCGAACCGACGAGGCGGCCGATCCCAACCTGGGCGCGCTCGTGGCCATCGCTCGCCACGACGAACTGGCGGCCCGGGTCGTCGTCCAGCGGCTCGTTCCCGGGCTCGTGCACGCCGCCCGGCGCCGCCGCTACCTCGGGGCGCAGGCCGCGTTCGACGAGCTGGTCGGCACCGCGTGGCTGCTCGTTCGCACGTACCCGATCGAACGTCGGCCGACACGGGTGGCGGCCAACCTGTGCCGCGATGCCGAGTACGAGGCCTTCGTGCGCCCCCGCCGGTTGCGGTCGTCCGGCGAGGAACCGCACGGTGCGCTGCACGAGAGCGGGGCGCCCCTGCTCGAGGGTGCCCGCCCGGGTTCGCGACGGGCGACACCCGTGCCCGCCGGCGGGATGATGATCAGCGGGCTGCCCGCCACCGACGACGAGCTGCGCACGGTCCTGGTCGATGCGCGCCGCGCCGGGGTGGCGCCCGCCCGCCTCGCCCTGCTCGTGCAGCTCCACCTCCTCGGCCGCCACCCCCGCGCGCTGGCCGAGGAGCTGCGGGTCAGCGAACGAACGGTCCGCCTGCACCGCGACGCCACGGTTCGCCAGCTCGCCCGCCTCGACCTGGCCGCCTGAGCCCCCGTTCGCTGGCCGGTCGGCGCCGGCCCTGGCAGGGTGGCGGAACCCATGGCCGACACACCCGCGCTCTCACACAACACCAAGGTGCTGTCGGCCGTCAGCCTGGCCCAGGACGCCGCATCGGAGCTGCTGTACCCGGTGCTGCCCATCTTCCTCACCACGGTGCTCGGTGCGCCCGCCGTGGCCGTGGGCGTCATCGAGGGCCTGGCCGATGCGACGGCCGCCGTCGCCAAGCTGGTCACCGGGCGCCTCGCCGATCGACGCGCCCGCCGCCCCCTCATCGGCCTCGGTTACGGCCTGGCGGGCGTCGCGAAGGCGCTCGTCGCCGTCGCCTGGGTGTGGCCGGTGGTCCTCGGCGCGCGGGTGGTCGACCGGTTGGGCAAAGGCATCCGGGGCGCACCGCGCGATGCGCTGCTGGCCGACGACACGGCGCCCGAGCACCTCGGTCGGGCGTTCGGCTTCCACCGAGCGGCAGACACGACCGGCGCCGTCATCGGCCCGCTCACGGGACTGGCGCTCTACCACGCGTTCGGTGGGCGCATCCGTCCTCTGCTCTGGTTCGCCGTGATCCCGGCGATCGTCAGCGTGGCCCTCGTCGGGCTCGTGCGCGAGACGCACCCGCCGGTTCGAGCCCCCCGGGCCGGTCCGTCGAAGCGCTTGCCGATCGACGCCCGTTGGCTCCGGCCGATGGCGCCGCTGGTGGCTCACGCCCTCGTCAACTTCCCGGACGCGCTCCTGCTGTTGCGGGCCAAGCACCTGGGCCTCAGCACCGGCGCCGTCATCGCGGCGTACGCGCTCTACAACGCGGTGTACGCGGGCCTGTCGTACCCGGCCGGGGTGCTGGCCGACCGCATCCCGCACCGCTTGCTGGTGGCCGTCGGTCTCCTGGCGTTCGCCGTCACGTACGGCGGGCTCGGGTTGGCGCACTCGTCGGGCTGGGTGTGGCCGTTGCTCGCGGGGTACGGGGCGTTCAACGGCCTCACCGACGGTGTGGGCAAGGCGTGGTTGTCGGGCCTGGTGCCGGCCGAGAGCCGGGCCTCGGCGCTCGGCACGTTCCAGGCCATGACGGGCGTCGGGGTGCTGGTGGCCGGCGTGTGGGCGGGCCTGGCGTGGGGTGACGGTGGCCGGATCCCGTTGCTGGTGGCGGGCGCCGTCGCCCTGGTGACGGCGGGGTGGATGGCCGTGTGGTCGCCGCCGGCCGGAAGCGCGGTCAGGCCGTCTCGGCCCGGCGGGTGAGGGCCCGGTCGTAGCTGGCGCGCAGCGCAGGGTTCGTGAGCGTCTCGTAGCCGACGCGGAGGCGGGCGACGAGCGCCAGGTTCCCCGCGTTCACGGCGGCCCGCATCGACTGGCCGTAGGCGGCGGCCAGCTCGTCGAGCGAGGCTCGGCGCGGGACGGCCAGCAGGTCGTAGAAGCAACCGAGGCTCGGCGCGCCGTTCACGTGGTGGCTCAGGTCGGTGACGGTGCGGTCCTGCAGCCAGGCGGTGATGGCGTCGCCGGCCGCCGGTCGGGCGTAGTACCAGCCCTGGCCGGTGTCGCAGCCGAGGTCGACGAGCGCCTGGTGCGTGACGAGATCCTCCACGCCTTCGGCGACGACGCCGAGCCGCAGGTCGCGTGCCAGCCGGATGAGGTTGCCGACGATGGCGTAGGCGTCGGAGTCGTGGTGCATGGCGGCCACGAACGAGCGGTCGATCTTCAGCTCCTGCATGGGG
>JANPGL010000408.1:0-3581 GCA_031423915.1 Actinomycetes bacterium
CTCGAAGCTGAGCAGGACGAGCGCCACCGTGATGACCGGCACGGCGAACACCAGCAGGAACTGCACCACGAAGATCATCCAGGTGAAGATCGGCATGCGCATCAACTTCATCCCCGGCGCGCGCATGTTGAGAACGGTGACGATGAGGTTGATCGCACCCGTCAGCGAGGCGATGCCGGTGATGAGCAGCGACATGACCCAGAAGTCGATGCCGTGGCCGGGCGAGAACTGCACACCCGAGTTCGGGGCGTACATGAACCAGCCGCCGTCGGCGCCACCGCCGAGGAGCCACGACGAGTTCAGCAGCAGGCCGCCGAACAGGAAGGCCCAGAAGCCGAACGCGTTGATGCGGGGGAACGCCACGTCTCGGGCGCCGATCTGCAGCGGCACGAAGTAGTTGGCGAAGGCCGCCGCCATCGGCATCACGAAGAGGAACACCATGGTGGTGGCGTGCATCGTGAACATCTGGTTGTAGACGGAGGCGCTGAGCACCTTGCCGCCCGGCTGGGCCAGCTGGAGGCGGATGAGGATCGCCTCGAGGCCGCCGATCACGAAGAAGACGAAGGCGGCGACACCGTACATGATGCCGAGCTTCTTGTGGTCGACCGTGAAGGCCCACGCCCGCCAACCGGCGGTGGCCACGGGACGACGGAAGACGCCCATGCTGGCCGACGGTGTGACACCGCCGGCACGAGCGAGCTCGAGGGCTCCGGAAGGCTGTTCGATGATGGCCATGTTCTCCGTGCCCTCCGTCAGTTCAGCGTGACTAGGTAGGCGATGAGTTCGTCGATCTGACCCTCGGACAGGCCGAGGTTCGGCATGCCGCGCCCCTTGCCGTCGGGCCCGGGGTTGGGGGCCATCGCCTTCATGCCCGGCGCGTTGCGCAGCCACTCCTCGAGGGCGGCCCGGTCGAGGCACTCGGGCGTGGTGCCCTTGAGGTACTCGGTCCCGAACTCCTCGGGCGTGGCGTTGTCGAGCCTGGCCTGGCACTCGGCGGTGCGCAGCTGGAAGTTGGCGCCGGCGAAGGTGGTGCGGCCCATCAGGTGGGTCAGGTTCGGGGCGGCACCGCTCACCAGTACCTCATCGGCCTTGGCCTCGATCGGTGCACCCTTGTCGTCGACGAGACCGTCGAGCTGGTGGCACGAGGCGCACCGGCCGGAGACGGCGGCGTAGCCCTTGCCCTCGGCCGAGTTGGCGTCGGCCGGCTTGATGACCGGCTTGGACACCTTGGCGACCCACTTGTCGTAGTCGGTCTTGCTCAGGGCGATGACCTGCTGGCGCATGTTGGCGTGGCTGAGGCCGCAGAACTCGGTGCACTGGCCGACGTACCGCCCGGGCTTGTCGGCCTCGATCCACAGCTCGTGCTGGCGGCCGGGCACGGCGTCCTTCTTGCCGTTGAGCGCCGGGATCCAGAACGAGTGGATGACGTCACGGCTGGTGATCTCGAGCTTCACCTTCTGGCCGACCGGGATGACCATCTCGCCGGAGGTGACCAGCGGGCGACCCGACGCACCGGTCACGTCCGGGTAGGTGAACTCCCACCACCACTGCTGGCCGGTGACCCGGACCACCATGGCGTCCTTCGGGGTGTCGGCCAACTGGAAGATGGTGCTGACCGTGAACACGGCGATCGGGAGCAGGATGGCCGCCGACAGGGCCGTGAGGCCGATCTCGACCGCTTGCTTGCCGTGGGCCTGCGCCGGGAGGGCCCGACCCGGACGATCGCGGAACTTGAAGAGCGCATAGCCGATGGCGCCGAACACGATGACGCCCACGACACCGGCGGTGATGAAGACGGGGATCTGCAGGGTGTTGATCTTCTTGGAGGCTTCGCCCTTGCCTTCGAAGATGCTCTGGCGAGCGCCGCAGCCGGCGAGCAGGACGACCCCACCGAGCGCCGCCGCGCCCCGGTACGCACGTTGCCACCCCTTGTGCATCCGGCCCATCCTCTCCGTCGAATCGTTGCCCACGGTACCCGCACCCTGTTCGGCCGGTCGAAGGCGAGCCTTGTGGCTCACGGCACGACCACCGTGCCCGTGACGACCGTGGCGCGCGCCTCGTCCTTGATCGTGAACGGGTAGTCGCCCGACTTCGGGAACTTGACCGTCACGAGGGCCACCTTCTTCTCGCCGATCAGCTCGGTCTCCGTCTCGAACTGCTCGACGACCGTCTGGGTGCCTTCTTTGCGGGAGCGCTTGCCCGTGAACACGAGCTGGCGCTCGCCGTCGTCGTCGTTGCGGAACAGGATGTTGACGTTGGCGCCCTTCGGGATGACGAGGCGCTCGCGGTTGAGCTCGCCCGCCTCGTTCACGATGATCACGGCCTCGACGCTGGCCTTGTTGGCGACGGCTCGACCCGAGACCTCTTTGGTCTCGGCGTGATCGACCTCGCCGTTGGCGATGCCGGCCACGCCGCCGGCCAGCAGGCCGGCCGCACCGACGGCCAGCATCGCCGGCATGGCCTTGCGGGCGATGCCCGGCTTGTAGGCCAGCAGCGCGGCCCCGGCCAGGATGAGCGCACCCATGACCACGAAGACGATGGTCGCCTCCGTCTCGTGGAGGGCCAGCATGATGCGGGAGAAGAGGAACCCGATGAAACCGACGCCGAGCGCGCCGACCACGGGGAACTCGAGGGCGTGCATGTACCGGCTGCGCATGGCCTTGTTGTAGGCCGGGTCGTTCGAGGCGCCGTCGGCCCAGCCGGTGATGGCCCACTCCATGGCGACGACCAGCAGGGCCACCAGGCCGAGGATGAACGCCCGCCGGTCGACCGCGATGCCGAGGGCGGTGACGCCCATCGTGAAGGCGGCGGCGATCGGCCACAGGCTGTACGGCGCAGCGCGGTGCTCGGGCACCAGGCCCTCGGCACCGGCCGCGGCGGGCCGGTGGGCGTCTCGGAACGCCGACAGGATCCCACCCAGGAACGACGCCGAGATCATGAGCGCCACCAGGACGATGGTGCCCGTGAACACGGGGTTGCCCGAGCTCGTCCCGTAGACGATGGCGGCCACCGCGGCCATCGTCGCGGAGCCATAGAAGAACTTCGAACCGGTAGTGAACATGCGCCCCTACTTGACCGCGTACAGGACGAACCAGACGAAACAGAACACGACGCTGAGCATGTGGAACCACAGGGCCGTGGCCGAGACGATCTCTCGGTCGGCACCCGAGGTGCGTCCTCCCAGCGCCCGGATCGCCGCCACGACGCAGAACCCGAGGCCGATGCCCACGAGCACCAGGAACGTGCCGCTGATGCCGTAGAAGAGCGGTCCGTACGGCCCTTCGGTGACCTTGATGCCCATGTCGTCGTAGATGCGGGCCTGCGCCACGATGACCGCGAGGCCGAAGATGGCGGTGAGCCCGAGGGCGTACCCCGTGTGGCGCCGGTCGCCGCGGTGGGCGGCGTAGACCGCCCACTGCACCAGCAGCGACGCCGACAGGATGGTGATCAACATGGTGTTGGCGGCGACCTCGTTGACGATCACCTTCTTGGGCAGCCAGGTGAGGGTGCTGCCGCCGGCGTTGTCGCGGATCTGCATGTAGAGGGCGAGCATGCCCCCCACCACCATGGCGGCGGCCGCG
>JANPGL010000409.1:0-7156 GCA_031423915.1 Actinomycetes bacterium
CGTGTCGTCGGACCCGTTCGCGGCATGGGCGCGCAGGACGAGCTCGAGGCTCATGGTCGACGGGAACTTCGGTGCGGGCCCGAACCCACCCCACGTCGCGTCGAACCGGCGCGCCAGGTCGCTCAGACCGGCGTTCAGCGCATCGACCCCCGGCGGCTCGTCGGTGGGGGCCAGCCGGGCCGTGCGGCCGATGATCTCCACGAGCTCGTCGGCCTGGTCGGTCAGCTCCGTCCGACGGTTGCGCCAGGCGTCGTCGACGGCGGCGAGGAGCTGGAGGAACCCGTCGCGCGGGTAGTAGGTGCCGCCGTAGAACGGTCGGCCGTCAGGGGCGAGGAACATCGTCATGGGCCAGCCGCCTCGGCCGTTGATGGCCTGGACGGCGTCCATGTAGACGGCATCGACGTCGGGACGTTCCTCCCGGTCGACCTTCACGTTGACGAAAAGCCGGTTCATGAGGGCGGCCACCTCGGGGTCCTCGAACGACTCGTGGGCCATGACGTGGCACCAGTGACAGGCCGAGTACCCCACCGACAGCAGCACCGGTCGGTCCTCGGCGCGGGCCCGGTCGAAGGCCTCGTCGCCCCAGGGGTACCAGTCGACCGGGTTGTCCCGGTGCTGGCGGAGATAGGGCGAGGTCTCCTGCCCGAGTCGGTTCACCTGTCCCAGAGTACGGGACACCGCCGCTCAAGCCGGTGTCGCCGCGGCCGATGACAACGGTGTGAGACGGCCGCTGCCACGGGCCCACCTGATCGACCGCCACCGCCTGTGGCGTTCGGCCGCGCTCGTGCTTGCCGTCGCCGCGGTGCTGACCGGCGTCGAGGCGCTCGCCCGGCCCCAGCTCCGTGACAACACGCTCCTTTCGGGCCTGTTCCCCCTGCTCGGGGCCCCGCTGGCCTGGCGGTTCGGTCCACGGTTGTCGCCCCGCGCCTCGTACCAGGCGGGGCGGGCGTTTCTCCTCCTCGCCCTCTGCTCGGCCTCGGTCAGCGTGTACAACTGGCGCGGCACGCCCGTCAGCGGAGCGATGGCGTTCCACTTCGTGCTGGCGGCCATCTTCGCCGCGCTGTTCTTCGGATCCCGGGACGTGTTCGAGGTGCTGGGCATGTCGGGGGTCTTGGCGGCCGGCGCGCTCGTGGCCGACGGCTACTCGACCGAGGATCTGCTGGTCTGGCTGCTGATGATGCTGGCGGTCGGCGGCGCCGGGCTGGTGCTGAGCTCTGCCGTCAAGGCATCCGAGCTGTTGTCGTTCGGCGATCCCCTGACCGGCGCCGCCAATCGACGGGCGTGGGACCTGGCGGTGGTGGAGGCGTTGGCCGAGCACCGCCGCCGCGGCGCGTCGCTGTCGGTGCTCCTGCTCGACATCGACAACTTCAAGCTGGTCAACGACACCGCCGGGCACGACGGCGGCGACGCGGTCCTACGGGCGGCCGTGACGGCGTGGCGTCAGGTCACGCGCACGGCGGACACGCTCGCCCGCCTCGGCGGCGACGAGTTCGGCCTGCTCCTGCCGGGCTGCGACCACGCCGCTGCGCTCCGGCTGGGCGAACAGATGCTGACCGACGTGCGCCGGGCCGCCGAGGTGACCTGCTCGGTCGGTGTGGCGACGGTGAACCCGGGGGCCGAGGCCGGCCTGCTGATGGTGACCGCCGACGCCCAGCTGTACGCGGCCAAGGACGCCGGTCGGGGTCGCGTGCACGGGGCGGTGGTGCCGTCGGGTGGGCACCGGCACCTCGACCACGGCAGCAGCGTCTAGTTCCGGTGGGTTCAGACGCCGACGCGTCGGATCGACGTGCGGGCCGACGGCCGGCGGCGGGTCGTCACGAGCGCTTCCTCGAGCCGTTCGGCGGCCACCGTGATGTGGGCCAGGCGGTACGGACCGGTGAGCGGCAGGAACTGGCGTACCAGGCTCGGGGGTAGGACCGGGTAGCCGGCCAGGTGCACGCCGACGGGTACTTCGTGCCAGTCGGCGCCCTCGAGGCACAGCCAACCGCGCCGCACGCGGGCCAGCGGTGAACGGCCGAGCGCGTCGCCGATCTCGGCAACGGTGGCGTCGAGCTCGCCGAGCCACGCGGTGCGGTCGTCCATCCCGATGTAGAGCGCCCGCTGCTGCTGGAGGGTCAGGCGGAGACCGACCCGCCCACGGACCGCCCGCACCTGCACGACGTCGAGGCCGGCGGGGGACAGGACGATGTGGTCGACCCGGGGCTCGGCGCCAGGGTGCTGCCGGTCGATCACCCGGCCGATGCCGTTGAGCATGCCTCGCAGCACGGCGCCGACCTCGTCGGGCCAGCGAGGGACGTCGATGGGTTCAGGGTCGAACGCCAACGGCGCGGCCGTCGCCGGCTCGCGTGGTGCGGGTCGCGGGGCGGCGCTCATGGGCTGCTATCGGCCGGTGACGACGGAACTTGAGGGATTCCAGACGGAAGTTCGACCCGATCGGCGCGGGCCGGCCCCGGCTAGGTTCTCGCACCGTGCCGGACACCGGGGTCGCCGCCAACCGTTGGGTGCTCGGCGCCAGGCCACGCACCCTGCCCGCGTCGGTCGTGCCGGTGGTGGTGGGCACGGCGGCGGCGTTCGGGCTCGGTCACGCCGTGTCGTGGTGGCGGGCCGTGCTGGCCGGTGTGGTGGCCCTGGCGTTGCAGGTGGCCACCAACTACGCCAACGACTACTCCGACGGGGTGAAGGGCACGGACGACGTGCGGGTCGGTCCGGTGCGTCTCGTGGCCGCTGGCCTGGCGACGTCCGGTGCCGTGAAGCGGGCCGCCTTCGCCGCCTTCGGCGTGGCCGCGATGGCCGGCGCAGCGTTGGCGCTGGCGACGACGCCCTGGCTGATCGCTGTGGGGGCGGCGTCGATGCTCGCGGGCTGGTTCTACACCGGCGGGCCGAAGCCGTACGGCTACCTCGGCCTCGGCGAGGTGTTCGTGTTCGTGTTCTTCGGGCTGGTGGCCACCGCCGGGTCGACGTTCGTCCAGGTCGAGCGGCTCACCGGGCTATCGGTGCTGGCCGGGTGCGCCATGGGGTGCCTGTCGTGCGCGCTGCTGGTGGTCAACAACCTGCGCGACATCCCGACCGACACCGTGTCGGGCAAGCGGACCCTGGCGGTGCGGCTGGGCGATGCCCGCACCCGCTGGCTGTACGCCGGCCTGATCGCCGGGGCGTTCGTGCTGGCCGCGATCATGGGTCTGGCGCGGCCGGGCGCCCTGGTTGCGCTGGTGGCCGTGCCGGCGGCGGTGCCGCCGGTGCGCATCGTGCGCGGCGGGGCGCGCGGCCCGGCGCTCATCCCGGTGCTGGGCGGCACCGGCCGACTGCAGCTGGTGTACGGCGTGCTGTTGGCGCTCGGCCTGCTGCTCACGCGCTGACGGCGCGCCGGGTGCAGCGTCGGGCGTGGCGTCGGCCGGCGCTTCGGGGAGCCGGGCCCACCGCACAGGTGGACCCGGCTACCCAGATCCACGGGCTCGGCCCAACAGCCGAGCCAGGCCCGCAGGAGGCGCAGGAACCCGGCCGGGCGTTCCTTGTGGGCAGCGTGTCCGGCGCCGGGAACCACGGCAAACGTGGCGTTCGGGCCGATCTCGCCGGCCAGGCGCCGGCCGAGCGCGGCGAACTTGGTGTCGAGCTCACCCGCCAGCACGAGCACCGGCATGTCGAGGGCGTGCAGGCGGTGCCATGACGGCACCTGCGTGCCGGTGCCGGCGAGGCGCAACGACGACGCCAACCCGTCGGCCGTGTTGCGGGCGCGGTCGGCCCGGTCGGACGGATCGTCGGGGAGCGCGGCGAACATCGGGAGCGCCAGCCAGCGATCGAGGAAGGAGTCGACGCCGTGGCGCTCGAGGTCCGCCGCCAGCTGCTCGTCGCCCGCCACGCGAGCAGCGCGCTCGGTCTCGTCGTCGATGCCGGCGGTGGCGCCGAGGAGCACGAGACGGGCGACCTGCTCGGGGCGGGCCAGTGCGGCGTGCAGGCAGAACCGCCCACCCATCGAGTAGCCGACGAACGTGGCCGGGCCGAACTGGTCGGCCAGTCGGGCGCCCCCGCCGGCCAGGTCGACTCGCACGGCGGCCGAACCGCCGTGGCCGGGAGCGTCGACCGTGACGACCTCGTGGTCGCGGGCCAGATCCTCGGCCAACGGGGCCCACGACCGACCCGTCTGGGTGAAGCCGTGGACGAGGACGAGCCGAGGATCGCCGGCGCGGCCCCGAGTCTCGGCGTGGAGCGGCCCGTCGCTCAGATCTCGCACGCCTCGTCAGCGCAGGCGTTGGCGGCCGCGACGGCCTCCTGGGCCTGGAGCTCGGCGACCCGCGTGAAGGCCCGCAGGAACAGCTCGGGTTCCTGGGCGCCGGGGATGGCCCACCGCCCGTCGAACACGAACGTGGGCACCGCGGTGATGTCGAGCTCGTTGGCCTGGGCGATCTCGGCGCGGGTCTCGGCCACGCCCTCGTCCGAGTCGAGCAGCTCGAACGCCCGTTCGCGGTCGAGGCCGGCGGCCACGGCCAGCTCCACCAGCGTGTCGGGGTCGTCGACGTTCAGGCCGTCCATGAAGTACGCCTGGAGCAGGCGCTCCTTGAGCGCGTTCTGCGTCTCGAGGCCGTACTCGTGCTCGGCCAGGCGGAGCAGGCGATGGGCGCCCAGGGTGTTGGCCCGCACGGCCCGTTCCATGTGGAACTCGAGACCCACCTCAGCGGCGGCGCCGCTGACCTTGGCGATGATCTGCTGCGCCATCTCGGGCCCGCCGAACTTGCGGGCGTAGGCCTCGGCCACGGGCGTGGCCGACCCGGGGGGCGCGTTCGGGTCGAGCTGGTACGGGCGCCACACCACCTCGACGTCGTCGCGGCCCTCGAACTGGGCCAGGGCTGTCTCGAACTTGCGCTTGCCGATGTAGCACCAGGGGCACACCACGTCGGACCAGATCTCGACTCGCATCGCCTGTCACGATAGAGCCTGATGACCGATGCTCCTGCCGTCAGCCCACCGGTGACGACGGCCGCCACGTTCTGCGCCACCCTGGTCGACGAGTGGCTCCGCTCCGGCGTGCGCCACGCCGTGGTGGCGCCGGGGTCGCGGTCGACGCCGCTGGCGCTGGCGCTGGCGGCCCGGTCGGAGCTGGCGGTGCACGTGTTCCACGACGAGCGCTCGGCGTCGTTCGCCGCGCTCGGCCTGGGTCGGGCCACCGGTGTGCCGGCCGTGCTGCTGTGCACCAGTGGGACCGCGGCGGCCAACTTCCACCCGGCCGTGATCGAGGCGCACCAGGACGAGGTGCCCCTCGTGGTGTGCACCGCCGACCGCCCGCCCGAGCTGCGTGACGTGGCCGCGCCCCAGACCGTCGACCAGACCGGGATGTACCGCTCCGCGGTGCGCTGGTTCGTCGACCCCGGCGTGCCCGACGACGCCATGCGCGGCGCGTGGCGGTCGTTGGCGGCGCGCTCGGTGGCCGACGCCCGCGAGCCCCGACCCGGGCCGGTGCACCTGAACCTGCCGTTCCGCGACCCGCTCGTCGGCACGCCGGGCCCGTTGCCCGACGCCGCCGCGTCGGGCGGCTCGTGGCACCCCACGTTCGTCGGTGCGCCGGTGCTCGACGAGACGTCGCTCGACGCGCTGGCCGGGCTGCTCGACGAGCAGCGCGGGGTGATCGTGGCGGGCGCCGGATGCGGCGACCCGGCCGCCGTGCACGCGCTGGCCGATGCCGCGGGCTGGCCGGTGCTGGCCGACCCGCGGTCGGGCTGTCGGCTGCCGCTTCCGACCACGGTGGGGGCGTTCGACGCGCTGCTGCGCCACGCCGGCTTCGCCGCCGCCCACACGCCCACGGTCGTGCTGCGGCTCGGCTTCGCGCCGGCGTCGAAGGTGCTGATGCAGTGGCTCGTGGGTTCGGGCGCCCGTCAGGTGCAGGTGCACGGGTCGTCGCCGTGGATCGACCCGGACCATCGCGTGGTGCGGGTCGTCGCCGACCCGACGGTGCTGTGCCGCTCGCTGGCGGCGCGGGTGCGCGGCGCATCGGGCACGACGTGGGCGGCGCGCTGGCGTCACGCCGAGGACAAGGCGCAGGCGGCCCTGACGGCGGCGACGTCGGGAGCGCTCACCGAACCGGCGGTGGCGCGCACGGTCGGCGCCGCCGTGCCCGACGGCGGTGCGTTGGTGGTGTCGTCGTCGATGCCGGTGCGCGACGTCGAGTGGTACCTGGCGCCGCGTGACGGGCTCACGGTGCACGCCAACCGCGGCGCCAACGGCATCGACGGCGTGGTGTCGACGGCCGTAGGCGTGGCGGTGGCCGAGCCGGCGCGCCCGGTGACGCTGCTCATCGGCGACCTGGCGTTCCTCCACGACGCCAACGGCCTGCTGGCCCTGCGCGAGCGCGAGGCGAACCTCACGGTCGTCGTGGTCGACAACCGCGGCGGCGGCATCTTCAGCTTCCTGCCCCAGCGCTCGCAGCTACCGGGGGAGCGGTTCGAGCAGCTGTTCGGCACGCCGTCGGGCACCGACCCGGCCGACGTGGCGCGCGCC
Organism: Actinomycetes bacterium; assembly: GCA_031423915.1. GTDB lineage: Bacteria > Actinomycetota > Acidimicrobiia > Acidimicrobiales > Ilumatobacteraceae > JANMAT01. The sequence goes on from JANPGL010000409.1 coordinate 6,487, forward strand.
CACGGCCTGCCGGTCGATGAGGTGGCGACCGCCGACGCGCTGCGCGCCGCCGTGCAGCGGTCCGGCACCAAGGTGGTGGTGGTCCGCAGCGACCGCGACGCCAACGTCGCCGCCCACGACGCGGTGCACCGCGCCGTGTCGGCCGCGCTGTAGCTCAGCCGGCGCTCGACCGCAGCGCGGTCCGCCGCAGCAGCCGCGCCGACCCGATCGAGCCGAGCGCAGCGACGTGGGCGAGCAGGCCTGTGAGCCACACCGCCGAGCTCCCGGCGGCGGCCCACAGCTGGGCGCCGGCCAGCGCAGCGACCGCCACGGCGTAGGCGCACGTCGGTCGGCCGGCGAACGCGCGCCACCCGGCGACCACGGTCGGGAACGCCACGACGGCGAGCGCCGCGCCGGTCGTGAGCGGCCAGTCCGTCGCCGGCGACGGTGTCGAGGTGACGGCTCCGACGAACCACCGCACGCTCGCCAGCAGCGCCGGCACCGACAGCGCCCACAACGGCCGCATCCGCACAGACGAAGCGTACCCCCGGCCGTCCACCCCCTTGGGGTCGCCGGACCGACCGGGACGCGTGGTGCGGCTACCCAAAGCGGGGCGACCCTGGACGGCGGTGCGGGGCCCGCACGACGCGGCCGCTTCGACGGCGTCAGTCAGGCCCGGACGATGGCCGAG
>JANPGL010000410.1:0-4400 GCA_031423915.1 Actinomycetes bacterium
GCCCGTGCTGCTGTTCGTGGGTCGCATCCAGCCGCTGAAGGGGCTCGACGTGGCCGTGCGGGCGCTGGCCGCCCTGCGGAGCCAGGACGCCGTGCTCGTGGTGGTGGGCGGCGCCAGCGGGGCCGACGGCGAGCGCGAGCTGGCCCGCATCCAGGCGCTGGTCGCCGAGCTGGGCCTCACGCACCGCGTGCGCTTCGAGCCGCCGCAGCCGCACCACATCCTGTCGACGTACTACCGGGCGGCCGACGTGGTGCTCGTGCCCAGCCGCTCCGAGAGCTTCGGTCTCGTGGCGCTCGAGGCGGCGGCGTGCGGCACGCCCGTGGTGGCCGCCGGCGTGGGCGGGCTGCTCACGCTCGTCGACCATGGGCACACCGGCTTCCTGGTGCCCGGGCGTGACCCCGAGGTGTTCGCCTCGTACACCGACGCGCTCCTGGCCAACGAGCGGCTCTCGATCGAGATGGCGGCGGCGGCCTACGAGCGCTCGAAGCGCTACACCTGGTCGACGGCCGCGGCCCGGCTGCGTCGCCTCTACGCCGACGTCAGCGTGGCCCGTCAGGTGGCGTGCTCGTGACCGACGTCCACGACGACGGCCGGCTCGTGGTGCTGGAGGACCGCATCGATGCGTGGCTCGAGCACCAGCGGCTGGGCAACCCGGCGATCGTCGCCGTCGACCGGGGCGGTCCCGAGGTGCCCGAACGTCGCTGGTACGTGCGCATGCGCGGCGAGGAGAAGGAGTTCACCACGGTGTGGCTCACCCTCGGCCAGCGGACCCTGCGCTACGAGACGTACGTGATGCCTGCGCCCGAGGAGCGGGCCGAGGAGCTGTACGAGTTCCTCCTGCGCCGCAACGAGGGCACGGTGGGCGCCCACTTCTCCGTCGGGGCCGAGGACGCGGTCTACCTGCGCGGCGAGCTGCCCCTGGTGGCGCTGAACGAGCAGGAGCTCGACCGCATCGTCGGCACGCTGTACGCCTACGTCGAACGCTGGTTCCAGACCGCGCTGCGCATCGGGTTCGCGTCGCGCTTCGCCGAGGAGGCGAGCTGATCATGAGCGGCCCGGTGCTGCACCACGACGTCGCCCCGCTGCAGGTCCTGCTGGGCACCTGGATCGGCGAGGGCCAGGGCGACTACCCGACCATCGCCCCGTTCGCCTACCGCGAAGAGGTGACGTTCGGGCACGTCGGCAAGCCGTTCGTGGCCTACGGCCAGCGCACGTGGCGCCAGCCCGACGGCTTCCCGCTCCACGCCGAGACGGGCTACCTGCGCCTGCCGGCCTGGGACCGCGCCGAGATGACGCTCGCCCACCCGACCGGCATCGTCGAGGTGAGCGAGGGCACGTGGGACGGTCGCCTGCTGGTGCTGACCTCGGTGCTCGTGGGCCGCACGGCCACCGCCAAGCCGGTGACCGCGGTCGAGCGCCGCGTCACGGTCGACGGTGACGTGCTGACCTACACGGTCGCCATGGCGGCCATGGGCCTCCCCCTCACGCACCACCTGGCCGCCACGCTCCACCGCTCGCGCTGACCCGCGGCCCCGCCCACCCGGTCGCCCCGCCCACCGGGCCTTCCGCACTTCTTGCGCAGAAATCGCGGCCAGGGCGCGATTGTCGCACCAAGAGTGCGGGAACGGTCGCGGGCACCACGGCCGGGGCCAGCGGAAGGGCCGGCCGCGGTCTGGCGGTCGGGCCGCGGTCAGCGCGACTTGATCTGGATGCGGCGGGCGTCGATGAGCCGGTCGAGGTGATGATGCGTGATCTTCCAGCCGTCGGGTGTGCGCACGAGGTCGTCGTCGTAGGCGGCCCACAGCGTGAGCAGGTGGTCGGGGTCGTTGGGCACCACGTGGGTGGCCTGCACGTAGCTGCGCATGTGGGCGCGGTCGCCGTCGAGGGTGACCTGGATGTTGCCGATCAGGTGCTGGGTGCGGCCGAAGGCGTCGCGGGCGGCGCGCAGCCACGGCATGTAGTTGGCCAGGCCCTCGAACGACTTGTCGCCGAAACCGGTGACCACGACGTCGTCGGTGAAGCACGAGGCGTACCGGTCGTAGTCCAGCTGGTCCACGGAGTCGGCGTACTTGATGATGACGTCGCCGACGGCGAGTCGGTCGGCCAGGAGATCGCTCATGGGCCGGATCGTAGGCCGCTCGCCCCGCCCCGCCGTCAAGGGCGCCGGTAGCGTGGCCTCCATGGTCCGAGGTCGATCGGTGACGGTGCTCGTGCGCAGGCACGCCACGGACGGCGCCCTGCGCCGCTCGCCCGACGCGCTCGCCGTCGAGGAGCCGATGGAGATCCGGCTCGACGGCCATGTGGTGGCCACCACGATGCGCACGCCGGGCCACGACTACGAGCTGGCGGTCGGTTGGTGCGTCACCGACGGGTTGCTGGCCGGTGCGCCCGTCGTCGGGGTGCGCTACTGCGCCACCGGCTCGGCCGTCGACACCGAGTTCAACGTCGTCACGGTCGACACGGGCGGCCGCGCCCCCGAGCCGGCGCCGCGCCTCACCACGGCCACGTCGTCGTGCGGGCTGTGCGGCACGCAGAGCCTCACCGAGCTCACGGGCCGGCTGGCGCCGCTTGCCCCGACGGCGCTGCCGGCGCTCGACGTGCTCACCGCCGTGCCCGACCGTGTGCGCCCGCTGCAGGAGCTGTTCTCCACCACGGGGGCGGTCCACGCCGCCGCCGCCTTCGACGTCGACGGCACGCCGCTGGTGGTGCGCGAAGACGTCGGCCGCCACAACGCGGTCGACAAGGTGGTCGGCCGCCTCCTGCTCGACGGTCGCCTGCCGGCGTCGGGCCTCGGCCTGTTCGTGTCCGGCCGCGCCAGCTTCGAGCTCGTGCAGAAGGCGTGGGCCGCCGGCTTCTCGACGATGGTGGCGGTGAGCGCACCCACCGCACTGGCGGTCGAGGCGGCGCGCGCCGCCAACCTCAACCTGGTCGGCTTCGTCCGCCCCGGCCAGGCGAACGTCTACTCGCCGGCGTAGGTCGAGCCCTCAGGCGCTGGCGCGGCGGGGCGGTTTCACGCGGGGTCGCGCCGGCGCCAGTGGCACCACCGTCTCGGGAGCGGCCACCCAGTCGTGGAGGCCCCGGACCAGGGCGTCGACGCGGGCGCGGGGCGCCTCGACCAGCAGCGTGCGACCGTCGGTGTCGACCACCCGGGCGCGCGTGCGCACCTGGCTCAGGTCGGCGGCCGGCACGGGGCCGGCCCCGGTGTAACGCAACACGTAACGGGTCATGGATCGCCTGGTCGCTCAGCGGGGGAGCCCGCGTCCTTCCAGCTCCACCGGTAAGCCTAGCGACGTGGCCGACAGGAGCAGCCGCGAGATCAGCGCGTCGCTGCGTCCGGCGTCGCGCCGGCACCGCAGGAGGCGGCCGTCGGAGCCCAGCAGCCGGGCCGCCACGCCGACGACGGCCGGGCAGGCCATCGACGTGCCGCTCATCTCGCCGTAGCCGCCCGGCACCGTCGAGATCACGGCCACGCCCGGGCCGGTGACGTCGATCTGGGGGCCGACGTTCGAGAACGCAGCCACGTAGTCGGCCCGGTCCTTGCCGTACGGCTTGGCCTGGTCGAGCACGGCCGCCGAGTCGGACGGGTAGGTGCCCTTTCGGCCGAGCGCCGACACGCCGATGGTGGTCGCCTCGCTGGCCGGGAAGCCGACCGGCCGGCGGCCGTCGTTGCCGGCGGCGGCGACCGTGACGGTGCCGGACGCCCGAGCGTCCTCCACGGCGGCGCGCAGCACGGGGTCGACGTCGCCCCCGCCGAGCGACAGGTTGAGCAGGTCGCAGCGGTCGGCCACGGCGGCGTCGATGGCCTTGGCGATGGCGAAGTTGCTGGCCCCGTCGCCGTCGCGCCCGAACACCCGGTAGCTGTACAGGCTCGCGCCCGGGGCCACGCCGGCCAGCCCGCCGGGCGCCACCCCGCGGGCGGCGACGATGCCGGCCACGTGGGTGCCGTGCCCCTCGCCGTTGTCGCCGTGATCGGTGGGGTCCTCGCCGGTGACCGTGTTGCGGCCGCCGGCCACGCGCAGGTCGGGATGCGACGCGTCGATGCCCGTGTCGAGGATGCCGACGCGCACGCCGGCGCCGTGGTCGGGGCCCGCGGGGCCGAGCGCGTGCCGCAGCCCGTCGTCGAGGCGTGTCAGGTCGATGGGCCGCAGCTCGCATGCCACCTCGGTTGCGACGGGCACGGCCCGGCGCAGCTGCGACCAGTACCCGGCGTCGGTGTACACGTAGAGCCGGGCGATGCGGGCCACGGGTGGGATGCGAAGACGGGCGACGCCGCGCCGGTCGGTGAACCCCGCCGCGCCGAGGCCGCGCCGGGCGTCGACGACGGCGATGACCTCGGCGCCAGGCACCGGGGTGCCGTCGAGCCGCGAGCGCACCACGACCCGCACCGACACGGTGTCGGC